>JASFER010000114.1:0-17536 GCA_050124755.1 Desulfobacteraceae bacterium | reverse complement strand
CTCGCGCATGTAAGAACCTGCGGATTATCTGGATGGACCAGATCGGCCTGGCAGAAGTGATCCCGGCAAAAACCAAGCTCCCTATTACCAATTTTTTGAAAGGTGGAGGGATCGAATTCGAATGGCCTTTCGCTTGGCCGGTAAAACAGCAAATGTCAATCTGTGAGGAGGAGGTGTATAATGGATAGTAAAGAATTCATGGGCCTTACGGGACTTACAAGTTACCAGCCGACCGATGAAGATTATGAGCTTATTCCTATTTCCTCAATTTACGACAACATCGCGTGTGAGACCGAGCGACAGCTCGAAGATGCTCTTGCATGTCGCACACTGGAAGAGATCCGACTGTTTGTAAAACATGTGACATACCAAGATAACCCGCGCATTCAAAGATGGTTTTTTAAAGACATCCCGTTTCTAGAGTTCGAATTCATTCACGCAACGGTAACAGAAAATCCCCGTTGGGAATGGAGGAGGCTTGTATGATTTTCCAGCCAAAACCAAACCAATTGGTCAGGATCCATTATAGAGAGTCGGCCCAGGCGACTATGCCATACCATGGCCATATAGGGATAATCGATAAGGTGGCCCCGGGTCATAAGGCTAAAAACTGCCTGGTAGTGGTCGGTCGGCATGTTGACCAGGACCATCTCGACGGACGCTTGGTCAAGGTAGTGGTCCCCAGGGGGTACCTGGTCCACATCGGCGGCCGGTGCCTACACGAAAACACCAGATATCTAAAAGAGCCCTGGCCGGATGGTGGGACTATCGAGCTATGCAACGACTGTGGCAGGTCCCGCCATCATTGGGAGCAAGGTGAATCTGATTGGATTATGGTCGAGGACCTGGATGCGGCCCGCAAACAGGTCCAGGAAAGCATCGACAATATTGTCTCAGCATCCAAGATGATGGATGAAGCACCGGTGCCAGATCGCGGCCGCATGGTGTATGATCCGGAAACAGGAGAAATGTTCGAATGATCTCCACAAAAAAACGTCAATGGGGGTTCCCTCCCCGATGGATGTCGCTCAAGGCTGCCGCTTGGTACTCTTCCATAGGGGAAAAGCGATTAAAAAAACTGGCATTGTCTGGCGAAATTGACGGCTACCAGGACCCAGGGGATCTCCGCGAGGGGTGGATTTTCGACCGCCTATCAATCGATAAGTACCGTGAAAATTCAAACCCCTCCAAAGCCAACGAAAAATTTATACTTGATATCGTGGAGAGCATTGAGTGATATTAACGTCCATGAGGATATATCAACGCGAAGGATCACCATATTGGTACATTGAGCTTCGACGAGGCAAGTCCAAATCCTTAAAAACCACCGATCGAGAAGAAGCTGAAGCTTTACTCAGGCAGATCGAAAAGAAAGCTGTTGAAGGAAAGCTTCAGCTTCTCGATGAAGCGAAACGGATCACTCTCGCAAAGTTTAGGGACGAATATATAGAGGGCCGATCCCATTTGTCAAAGGACACGGTTCGAGCCGATAAATTGGCCCTAAGCCAACTTGCTGATGCCGTTGGGGAAAAGTGCGCCCTGCGCCTGATCGATTATGAAAAAGTTCTCTATTTCGTTAAAGTCTGCATGCAGCGCAATGTACGGCCCGTATCGATCAATACCTACCTACGCCATATTAAGGCGGCCTTAAACCACGCCAGGGACTTAGGCTATATCAAGAAGGTCCCCAAAATCAAACCGTTGAAGGTGCGTAAGCGACAGCACCGTATCCTTTCCAAGGAAGAGATCGATAATCTTTTGGCCTACACCAAAAAAACCGATTTCGATATGTGGCGCATCATCCAGTTTGCGCTATGGACAGGAGCCAGGCGTCAAGAGGTCTTAGGGGCCAGATATGAAAACTTTAATAATACATCTATCAACATTATAGGCAAGGGAGACAAAGAACGAACCGTGCCTGTTTTACCCGGTGCGGCCGAAGCCATTGGGAGCAAAAAGGACATAGGCCCGATATTCAAGCAATTTCATAAAGACACCGTCAGCCATCGTTTTAAAAAATATACTGAAAGCTGTCGCATCTACGGAGCCAAGTTTCATTCCTTGCGCCACACCTCCGCAACGCACATGATCAAATCCGGCATCAAGCTGGAAATGGTCCAAAAAATCCTTGGCCATAGCGATATCAGGACAACACAAATTTATGCAGAGATCTTTGACGAGATCATTGCTAAAGAGATGCAAAAGCTAAAATTTTAGATGACAAATCAAACTGGATTAGATCTGGATTAGATAAAGAGCGGTATCAAATTAGATGGGGATTGGCGATGATCATGCAAACAAAGTGCATACAAAACGGCACAAACATCTGATTTTATTTGGCGTATAAGGTGATTCGTAATCAGCAGGTCAGCGGTTCAAGTCCGCTCGCCGGCTCCATCATTACAATAAGCCCCCCTATATCGATTTTTGATTGCGGTTTCAATGAAATGCGTCATGCACTCCAACATGGCGCGCCCACTTGATGGGGCCGTAATCGCAATCGAATCAGTCAGTTGTAATCGAAAAAAAAAACCGATTACGATCTTGGCGCACGAATACGAGAACGGCAAAATTTCCGCAACTTGAGCTTTTCAGAGAACCGCAAAAGGTCAAAGGGGCTATCACTATTTCCCTATTGCCATTCCAAGGTCAGAGTCTACGAGACTTTTCAAGACAATTGTTCATCCGTGCCTTTGATACCCAGCGGATAGCCAAATGAGGCATCGCGGCTTACGCCCCAAGTCGATGCTTAAAACCGGCCGGCGCGGAGGCCGGCCCTACGTTCCTATAGCCATTTCAGCAATGCAGATGGTTTTCGTAGGGCGGGGCTCCGTACCCGCCCATAGCCGGCAAACCACTACTGCCAGCGTTATTTTCCAGAGCAGGGCCGGCCTCCGTGCCGGCCGGGAATCAATGGTTTCCCATAGCAGTTGTTTAATGGCCGCCTTTATTGCATATGACGCCGACAGGAATTTCAAAAATCGAAAACCGAAAGTTGAGTAACAAAGCTATTGTCACTTCGGCGCAGGGGACTGTGTCATAAGCCCAATGCTGCCAAAGCCGGAGGGCTTCAGAGCCAAGGCATTGGCAATCCCGCCTTTGGCGGGACAGGCGCAGGATCAGGATCTGGAGTCCTCCGTCTTTCCCCCTAATAATATAAGATGGGGGTTAAAAAAAAGATGGCATAAAATCGGTCCGATCCTCAAGTTCACCACTGGTTTATACCTCGCAAGGTGCTTTAACGCAGTGTGATGTCAATACGCTCAACGTTTTTCTAACCTTTTGCCATCTTTTTTATGCAACATTGGGGACTATACTAATCCGAATGCAATCCAGAAGATGTATGAAGATGTGGGACCGGTGCTTTATGAGGAGTACCGGAGGAAATAGTGAAAGCATGAGTGAAAGCATGTGGAAAGCATGAAATAGGGTGTTGAAAGTGAGTCCATTACCTTTCAACCGTTGATATAGTTCTCCATCTAAAAGATATACAGTAGCAAAGATCAGTCGGACGATAAAAAGGCAGGGGAATGCCGGAATTCCACTGTTTTGCTTAAAATTGACACCCGCAACTATTGAGCCAGCAGTGTTGGTATATTAGGCGGTGGATTTGGGGGGACCAAGGTCCTTGGCACACAATCAGACTTTTAACATCCTTGATGGCGAAAAAAGCAAGTTATTATCTTTCAAGGTTTAAATTTTTCGCAAAGCCTGTCATAATTTTCCCGGCAGTGTTTCGATTTTGGATCAAGTTCCAAACAACGCTTGAACAATCCCATCGCCTTTTTTTTGTCACCTTCTGCGACAATAACGGAAAAAGCAAACTGTGCGTATCCCTCTGCTTCATCAGGAAATCTTTCCACTAAATCTTTAGACGCTTGAACGCCTTTTTTCTTATATTCGTCACTTAACAGCTTATGCTTTTCCAATTTGGATAAACTTTCAATCATATATCCCAAATTGGTATACTGCTGTGCGGCCTTATAATTTACATGAAAGTTATCTGGTTCGATCTCAGCCAAGATGGCGCTTGACCTTGCCATTGCCTGCATAAAATCAATAATATTATTTATATTGTTAAAATAATCAGAAGGACGCTTGATGTTATCCAAGTATATTAAAATTTCATTAAGCTCTTTTTTGTTTTTGTCGGATATATCAAGCAGAGATAAATTTGTCACCATATCCTTGGCTTGTCTAACCAATTGATGCGGTTGCATATCGGTGGCGAAGACATTTTTAAGAATATTGTTAAAATCTTTTTTTGATTTTAATGCTTGTGGTGTTACGGTTATGACCTTCACGTCTTCTGAGGCTATCGGCTCCTTGGTTTCACTATCTTCAGTTTTTTTTGCATGACATCCCATTATGAAAAATAAAATAGCCCCTGACAAACAAAGAAATAATAACGGGTTCCGTTTTAAGTCGCCGAGTTTCAATATTTTTCTCACTTTCTTTACTATTTTAATGTCACTTATTTTGCCTGATTCAAAACCTCTGCCTTTTTAAGGTTCTCTTTCTTTCCTGAATCCTTTGTGAACCAAAGATAGTTGCGAGGACCGAATACCTTTCCATCGTCTGGTCCCTGCATAAGCTTGGACATCTGTTCCCACCTTCTTATAGCGCTTGGCAAGTTGCTTGCTGCTGGGCCAATCATAATTGAAAGCAACTCAGGTGGATTGAATTCTGGATTACCAGCTTTCCATTGTTGATACTGTACAACAACCATTACGCCGGTGTGGTTTACCAGCGTTTTTTTTATATCTGGGTACATTTCTTCAAGTTTTCTATCAACGTTTCTTTTCACGGCAATATTGAAGGCACCGTTCATAAACATAGCGAAACCATCACCAGCGGCGTCGATAAATTTGCCGCGTTCCGCCCCTTTTCTAAATGCCCGGCGCTGTGGAAGCACAACAATGTATTTTAAATCTTTGAGTTTATATCCTGGCAAAACCGACCTCCTTAGTCCATCCCCGCCTCTAAGAGCAGGTGATTAAACGCATCAGCACGGGCTTGCAACCCCTGCCGTATCCTTTTTTCCGGCAAGAATCCTGGGACTCCATCGCTTACACTTTGCTGTTGGTCTGCAAATCCCAGCCCGCCATGATGTTTCCGGCAGGACCGCCGCCGTCGCGGCGTTGTTGAATATAGTTCCATACGATCCTGCCATAATTGATGCCTACGGTTTCAAGGGGGAAATGGTCTTCACCGTCGCCGCTGACCAGATAGTCGCTGATTATGCAGTTGGTCATGGTGTACTCCATGTATTTAACCCTCTCGTCTCCGGCCGCCCTGTAAATCGCGACGCTTATTTTGTCAATATGACGACCACTTGCGCATAGCAAGGTGATCTTGGGAGATGCTTTGTCGAGTAGCTTCTCAAAATAGAAGTCGTAAAAATTTGCACGCCCGGAAGCGCCGCCTCCAGCAGTGCTGGCCGGTCTTGATACAGGCTGGCGATGACCATTTCCAAAAGATTGCATTTCGATCCAGCCCTTATGCTGGGCATCGGTACTCTCTCCCTCCACTCCCTCTATCAAAATATAAGCATCCAAAGCCATTTATCCTATTCTCCTTCTGTTTTTGAATTTTAAGGCAGCCCTAAAACCTCCGTCCAAAAAGGCAGGGGAATTCCGGTGTGTGGCGTCTTGATGGTTTAATAAACGAAAGCTTGTTTTTGTCCATTGTTCCAGTTGGGGCTGGCTGTCGAGCGCCAGCGGGTAAGGGGCGATGGCATGTTCAGTGTCGGACGAAAGCCGTCGGATAATGGATTGGGCGTGCATGCTGTTATCTGTTAGCTGTTGCAGTTGCAAACAAATGGAGCGCCGTTTTTAGCGGCTTTTTTAAATCCCGCGGCCTGGGAGTTGCCGATGATGACATCATTGCCGGCCTTGATGGATTTTCCACTGCCGCCGCAGTGACTGGTTTTGTCATTGAGCCGGAAGGCGGGCAGGCCGTTGATGGAGACCGTACCGGAGCCTCCGGCGGCATGCCATTTGTTGGAACCGCAGCAAAGCATGTGAATGCCCCCGTCGCCTTTGCGAACAGCCGGTTTGCCGTTGGCTTTTACGTTGGGTGAACCTTGTACGGACGGGCCGATAACGGTGTGCGGGCAAACCTTACATCCGTGGGCATCGATACCTTTGGCCAAATCGCCTAATCTTACGCCGCCGGGCATGGCAATCCTCCTTTTGTTGGAACTACTGTTGTTGGAACTACAGGAACGGGTTTGCTTTTACTTCAAAGGCGGTCGGTTGGTCGGACCTGAAAAATATGCAAGGGAAGATATCCCTTAAGAAGATCAACGGGTGTTTAACACACCTTGGCAGCAAACGCAACATTAAAAAAAGATATTGGGTCACCCACTAATGGGTGACCCATTTACATCGCTCTTCAATCTCTGGACGGGGAAATCCCGGAAGCCGCGGAACCGATTCATGCGGCCGTCGTCCAGACCCTGGCACGGGCTTTTTCGATTCAACCACCGATCACGTATCGCTATTTTGTCTTGTGCTTATTCGATGAAGGAATTTAATGATACAGCCACTGAGGGAAACTCGCGCAGCAGCTGCCTGTCAACGGTTACCAAGGAAGCTTTCAAATCATTCGCCGCAGCGATGAATTCGCAATCATAAGCAGAGCATTTGCTTTCAGATACAAGCCGCAACACTTCATATGATGGAACCTCATATTCCCGGCCCCTCAGCAGTTCCAGAGCACCATTCATTATGCTTTGAGCTTGCCGGAGCGTAACGAGATTTTTACGCAAGTACAAAGCCAGCACATTACGAAACTCACTTCTCCAAAGGATCGGAGCTGCCCATTCACTATCTTTTTTAAGCGCCTGTTCGGCTGATAGCGATTGCTCGCTTGATAGGAACAGGTAACCGATTACATTGGTATCCACCACAATCATATCCGGCCTTCCGCTTTTGCTATGCTGAATTCCTCATTACTGATCGGGTGCCCTGCTGTCAATTGGCGGATCCTGCGAGCATTTTCAAGCGTCCTATCAATGTCGATTCTGCGACTCGCAACAGCATTTTCAATGCACACAATGATCTCGCTGTTTAAAGAACGCCGATTGATCTCGGCAACTGATTTAAGCCGTTTATAAAGCTCATCCGGGATGTTCTTGACGGTTACGGTTGCCATATTAAAAACCTCCATGTCATTCCATTATGGAACCATAATGCAACCGCACAGACCGCTTGTCAAGCTCCAAACACAATGGTGGTTCAGCTTATCACACAGGAAATCCAGATTGATTCCGTTTCTTTTCCGTTCGGTGCACCCTAATTCCTAATTCCGTAATTCCGTAATTCCGGGGACACTTTACTTAATTCTTGTCCTAATTCCGGGGACACTTTACTTAATTCTTGGAAGAAATTCGAAAATCCAGTTGACGCAACATAGATTTCAATTTATGAAAGCCATATTCAAAGCTCTCGTATCCACAGATCACTGTGAAAACGATATCTTAGATCCAATCTTGCCGCGCCGATCTTTCCGAACCGACATTTTCCGCCAGGGCCCTACTTAAATGCGCAGGCAACCTCTGACATCGACTTTGCTATCAGGGTATCTCATGAAAAATTTGATTCTCTTATAAAAAGCGGCACATGACCTCTTGTTGCTTCGCAACACCGGCAACAAGTTGCCGGTGCCACCCACGTGAGTTTAAGTTTGAGAAGGATATTTCCTGGAAGGTTTATCAAGCTCAGTTTGATAACGGCATCTCTATCGATGCATGGAGGTTTAAAGGGACTGATGTTTGGAAGGTCAAGTAAGTGGCGCATATGTTAAAGGGTCACCCCTTTTAATGGGTGACCCGATGATCAATGATTCAGTGGTTGTATCATCGTCAACCGATACGATAAATCTTGGGGAATAAAATGAAAATAACAGCTTCAATAATTACGCTTAATGAAGAGAACAATATTAAAGATTGCATTGAATCGATGTTAACTGTCTGTGATGAAATTATAGTCGTTGACTCGGAAAGTAACGACAAAACAGTAGAAATTTCAGAATCTCTTGGGGCCAAAGTCTACATTCAACGCTATCTGGGCGACGGTCCTCAAAAAGCATTTGGTGTTCAATATGCAAGCAATGATTGGATATTGAGTATTGATGCTGATGAAAGACTGGAACAGGATATGATCGATCGGATTCAGTCTTTGAAATTATCTGATCCGAATACTGCATACGCCTTTAGAAGAAAAAACTACGTGGGCAATCACTGGATAAAGGCGGCAGGTTTCTACCCTGATTATGTGACAAGGCTTTATAACCGTACCACATCCAAATATATGGATTTGAAAGCCCATTCAAAAGTTATTGCTCCTAAAAAAAGGAATATTAAAGCTCATATCAAGCATTTCACATACGACAGCTATTCCCATTGGATAGAACGATTAAGTTGGTTCATAAACAGAGATGCATGGGCGTATTATAGCAAAGGTAAGAGGCCCTCCAAAATAAGACCTTTTACCAGTGGGTTTGCTGCTTTTGTTCAAAAATTTATTGTCAAAGGCGGTATTTTTCAGGGTGCTGATGGTATGACAGTTACTTTAACTTCTATAATGAGAGCTTATATGAAATATACTATATTAAATGATATTTATGAAAATGAAAAAAAGTAAAGGATTAGAAACGTCAAAATGATTTCAGAAGCCTCTTGACATTTTGCCAAAATGCACCCAAAATGCGCCCAAAATTTTGCATCCGGTTCCGCGATGCAGATTTAATTTAGGTTATAATTCAAAAGGTTACAAGGATTTAAGTTCAATGAAATGCATCGATGCTATTGAAGGAACCGTAAAGTGCATTTTAAAGCAGTTGCACGGCCACCACAAAAACGCTGGTGCCGATGACTCTGACTATATTCATCAAGTCAAAGCGGTCATTGACGCCACAGACCGTTATGTTCAAAAAAATCCTGAATTCATTCAGGATCCTGGGCTTCTGAAACAGGTCTTGTATGTCTATTCCCGCAACCTTTGGCTGATGGGACAAAAGACAGACGAGATGCCGACCATGGCGCGCACCGACAATCTTTCTTCAGATCATGATGAGTACCAGACGTACTATTTCGATTATCTATATAAACGGGGTGTGTACCCAAGTTGATATGGTTTGAGCGTACCTTGGATGAATGGCCGAACCAAAAAGCGTCAACATCCCCCCACAAAGCGGGTGCTTGGTATCACGGGGCGATAAATAGCACATCAGTGCCCTGGACGTTGCATTTGGAACCGGGCGCGATGCACCCGGTTTTAAACAACCGGCTAACACATTAAATTATGACACACAAAGGATGCTGCGTATGAAAGAAGTGGATGAACTGGAGTTGAAGGCGGAAATTGACGAGATTTCTAAAAAGATCGACAATATTGTCCAAAACATTGATCGCCTGGACCCGACCAAAAAGGATCCCGATGCGAACCAGGACTGACCGCCTTTGCAAACACGACCCTGCCATCATCCCATAAAATCGGCAAATTTACCTAAGGAGAGGCTATGGCACTAACCAAGAACGATATCGTTGCCAAAGTACACCACGTGGGTTTAACCCAAAAAAAATCCACACAAGTCATCGAATCTCTGTTGGAGATCATAAAAAGCGCATTGGCCGATGGCGACGATGTTTTGGTATCCGGTTTCGGCAAGTTTTGCGTAAGAGACAAGCGGCCTCGCCGAGGTCGAAATCCTGCTACCGGTGAAGACCTGATGCTCAAAAAACGACGGGTTGTCACCTTCAAATGCTCCGGTAAATTGAGGGAGAAAATTAACGGCGGGCAATAGTTGGTTCCCATCCAGAAATGACATTAGTTAACCCGTGCCAAAGTGATTGGCATCGGTTTCATGTCAAAGCAAAGGTCTGTTTAAAAACTTGCAGAGCCGATGTTAACATGCGCCGAATAAACACCTGTTGATCGCGTTCAAACAGTTTGGAATAGGTCTCATACTCATTGTGATCCTTGGACAAGGATGGAGGCTGATCCTGACACTTTTTTTTAATGCGCTCAAATTCCGTTACCATTTCAAACAACGCATATTGATTGCCTAAAAAGCATTCCAACCATCCCAGCCTGTACATCATTTCGAACCTGAACTGATCGGAGAGGAACAGGAAAATGTCAAGCACTTGGCTTTGAACCTTGGAGTCGAGTGAATAAAAAGTTACCGAATCACCGTGGCCCAAAAAACCGATAATCAAGGTATGAATCGCTGTGGCGCTCTCATCACCGGGCTCGGCCAGCCAACAAAGGGTCTTGGGGCTGAGATCCGACAGCCGGGTTCCGGCCTCAAAGGTTTCATTGAACAAGGCGCGCCAGCGCCTGTAACCGTCCTCCAATGCGCTGTGGGCTTTATATTCGGCCAGTTGTATGATCTTAGCCATGCGCCAGCCATCCTATGAAAGTAGATGCTTAAATTTACGGAGCTATATCTTGATAAGAATATCAGCTTTTATCTGAATCGGCCACACCGAGTCAAAAAAGGGTCGCCTTTTCAGGCGACCCTTTGCAAAGGAAAGTTGGCGTCCCCAAGGGGATTTGAACCCCTGTCGCCGGCGTGAAAGGCCGGTGTCCTGGGCCAGGCTAGACGATGGGGACGGAAACTTGAAAATCCGTTATTTAGAGGCTGGTGGGCCGTGTTGGGCTCGAACCAACGACTCTCTGCTTAAAAGGCAGATACTCTACCGACTGAGTTAACGGCCCCAGCGGAAAAGGCGTATTTACTCATTCAATTTGTGTTTGTCAACAGAAAATTCAAACCTTATTCCAATTTCATTGGATTACATCATACGTTTTATTTACGCCAGAATTCCGGCACCAGTAAAATCAGCATGGTGTAAATTTCAAGGCGCCCCAGTAACATGCACCAGATGAGCAGCCATTTACCCAGGTACGGGATATGGGCGTAATTTTCCACCGGACCAACCGTCCCGAATCCGGGCCCGATATTTCCGATACAGGCGGCCACAGCACCGAGGGCGGTGACAAAATCAACACCTACGGCAGCCAAAAGGACCGTGGAGATGCCGGAAAGCCCAATAAACAGCGCCAGAAAACCCAGTACGCTGCGCATGACATCCTCGCTGACGGTTTGCCCGCCTAGCTTAATAGTTGTCACCGCACGCGGATGGACCATGGCAAAAAGCTCTTTGTAACAGAATTTGAAGCAGAGCATGACCCGCAGCCATTTCACACCGCCGCCCGTGGAACCGGCCGATGCTCCTAAAAACATGCATATCAGCAGCACCCATTGAGACATGGCCGGCCATTGCTCATAGTCAAATGTGGCATAACCTGTCGTGGTAATAATGGAAACCACTTGGAATGCACCGTACCGGAGCGCTTGCCCTATGCTGTCATAAACCGTTCCCGTACAGTCCCAAGTGATCACGGCGGTAAACACCAGAATCGCCCCAAGAAAACAACGGCATTCCGGATCTTTCCAGAACACCAGGGGCTTGCCGCGCATCAGCTGATAGTGCAAAGAAAAGTTAATGCCGGCCAATACCATGAAAATAATGATGACGATATCAAAATAGAGATTATCAAATTGGGCGATGGAAGCATTTTGAGTGGAAAATCCTCCCGTGGGCAAGGTGGTGAATGCGTGGCACAGGGCATCAAATACCCCCATCCCGCCAATCATCAGGAGAATCACTTCGGCAGCCGTAAAAATGGCGTAAACTTTCCACAAAATCATGGCCGTGTCGCGGATACGCGGCTTGAGTTTATCCGGCACGGGGCTAGGGACCTCAGCCTTGTAGAGCTGCATGCCGCCCACTCCCAGAAAAGGGAGAATGGCAATGGACAGCACGATAATCCCCATGCCCCCCAGCCATTGAATGAAACTGCGCCATAACAATAACCCCTTGGGCAGCACCTCGATATCGCTTAATATGGAAGCGCCGGTGGTCGTAAATCCGCTGACGGACTCGAAAAAAGCATCCACTAAGGTCCAATTGCCGCCACAAAAATAAAAGGGAAGCGCGCCGAAGAAGCCGATGGCTGTCCAGCCCACAGCGACGATGGCCATACCTTCCCGTTGGGAGATGTGCTCTTGACGGGTTTTACGAAACAGCAGGAATAGGCAAAGTCCGCTGACCACGGTAGTCATCATGGCGTAAAAGACCGGACGAACACTGTGATCTCCATAGATGATACCGAACGATAAAGGCAGCAGCATAGTGATCCCGAAAAAGAGAATCAGGCTGCCTACGACATAGACCATATAGCGCCAGCGCATTAAAAATACTCCAGTCGGACAGCTAAAATCTTTTCAATGCCGTTAATGGCGTTGCGTTTTGCAAAAATAATGATCCGATCACCGGGTTTGATAATACTTTCACCGGTGGGTATGATAATTTGATCCCGGCGAACGATGCCTGCCACCAGCGCACCTTTGGGAATGTTGATTTTTTTCAATGGCCGGCCAACGATGTCGGAGGTTTCCAGTGCCACGGCCTCAAGCACCTCGGCCTGCTCTCCCTTAAGAGAGATCGCCGAAAGTACTTTCCCCTTCCGTATGTGCTGGAGTATGGTATTAATCGCCGAAAGCCGGGTGCTGACGACCTGTTCAATGCCAATGGCGGTCATCAATGGAAAATAACTGAATTTACTGATTTTGGTGATGGCCTTGCCGGCGCCCATGCGACGCGCCAGCAAGGAAGACAAAATATTGGTTTCTTCATTGTTGGTGAGCGTTACGACGACGTCGACTTCACCGATATTTTCTTCACTGAGCAATCCCTGGTCCGAACCGTCGCCGTGCAGCACCACGGCTTTGTTCAAATTCTCAGCCAGTTGCGCACATCGATCGGCATTCTTCTCGATGATCTTGCAATAGACCGATTGGCGTTCCAGCAGAGTGGCCAACCGGTAGCCAATTCGTCCGCCGCCGATGATTAATACCCGCTTTACCGGTTCCGCACGTTTATTGAAGATCGTCAAGGTTTCTAGAAGGCGGTCTTTTTGGCTGATAAAATAGATCAGATCTCCTGCCAGCAAAGAGTCCTGCCCCCTGGGAATGATGACCTCTTCTTCCCGGACCACTGCAGCTATTAACAGTTGCTGATCACCAAGATGCTGAGGCAGGTCGGAGAGCTGAACGCCTGCCAGCGGACTGTCCATATCCAAATAGATGCCGACAAATTTTATCTCCCCATCTGCAAATGCGCCGACATCCACCGCACCGGGGACGTCCATCAAACGCTCGATGGTTTTCACGACTTCAATTTCAGGATTGATGACGGTCTCGATAAAAGGAGCCTGCCCGCGGAAGATCTCATGGTAATCGTCAAATTCGGCGCCCCGAATCCTGGCCATCTTTTTGGTGCTGGGAGACAATATGTTTGCCACGAGACAGGCGACAAGGTTGGCTTCATCACTATTGGTGACTGCCAATATAATTTCCGCCTCTTTTATACCGGCTTCTTCCAATACCGCAGGGCAGCTTCCGGAACCGACGATGGTTTGGGCATCGATATTTTCGGCCACACGTCGAATGGCTCCCGGATCACTGTCTATTACGAGCACATCCTTATTCTCAAGGGCCAGTCGGCTGGCAATATGGTATCCCACTTCACCAGCGCCAACAATGACGATTTTCAAAGCGTTTTACTCCTCAATCTATACTGGGCAATGCTGCCATATATATAACGCAAACGCAACGTCAGCAGGCGTTCAGGTCGTTACTACGACGCAGCTTTGGCCAAAAGCCCTGAAGAATTGCCAATGGCGATAAAGCTACCAGCGGATAAGCATTGCGCCATAAGTAAAGCCCGCACCAAAAGCATCTAATAGAAGTAGCTGACCCTTTTGTATGCGGCCGTCTCTGACCGCCTCATCCAATACGGTGGGAATCGTCGCAGCGGAAGTGTTGCCATATCGATCTACATTGATCAAAACTTTCTCAGCCGGAAGCTTCAGTCTCAGGGCCACCGCTTCCAATATCCTCTGGTTGGCCTGGTGGGGGACAAACCAATCCACATCCTCGATGTTGAAACCATTCTCTGATAAGACCAGCCGCGCAAAGTCACTCAACGTCCGAACCGCCACCTTAAAAATCTCACGGCCGTTCATGACCATTTTGCCGTCTTTGAAGCCGGTCTGTTCGGCGAATGCCCCAGTGCCTGCGTGAACGGCTGGAATCAGCAGCAAATCGCCATATTTTCCATCCGAACTCAAGCTCCAGGATATGACGCGTTGGCGGCTGTCTGCCGACACTTGTTCAACAACGGCCGCACCGGCACCATCACCAAAAAGAATGCATGAACTTCTGTCTTTCCAGTTAAGATAGGGATTCAGTACTTCGGACCCCACCACCAGAACCGTGCTGGATTGTCCCGAAACAATGAATTGGGTGGCAGTGACCAAGCCAAATACAAAACCGGAACAGGCCGCATTGATATCCATCGCCCAAGCGCGATGTGCGCCGATAATATGCTGCATCCGACAAGCCGTGGACGGCAGCAAGGTGTCCGGGGAACAGGTTGCCAAGATGATCTGATCAATATCTTCAGCTGTTTTCCCTGCCATCTGCAACGCGTTTAAGGCTGCATCTGCAGCGAGAGAGGCATTGGGTATGGCTTCTTTGGTCAAGTCCGCATATCGTCTTTCGACAATGCCGGTGCGCTCGCGAATCCATTGGTCGCTGGTCTGGACATCCATAGCGGCCAAACGCTCGGATAAATCGGCATTGGTTACCCGGTTTGCAGGAAACGCGGATCCCGTACCTGTGATTCTTGCAGCAAATGTCATGGGGGGGCTGTCTATCTCCTTGTGAACTCCCGCGTTCATTTTAACGGCAGCAGAAAATCGCATTCAATTCACGGCGCAATGAAAAAAAATAACCGGCGGTATTGAACGCACCAGCTAAATTCACACAATTGCTGTTTATCTGGCCGTTGTGGATCACATAGCTTTCGATAACAACTTGACTTAATAGCCTAATTAAGCTTGCAAGCCATCAACAACAAACAAATTTTTTTAATGAAAACCCTTAGATAAGTCAAGATCTTTTTAGATCAGTCCATCCAAGGATGTCACTAGAGCGCCTCCAGCAGCCTCTGATGAATATTGTCGAACCCGCCGTTGGACATGATCAATAGGACATCATGGGGACGAGCTTTGGCGATTAAGAATTCGATAATGCCCTCTGTATCGTTAAAAAAATAGGCTTCCTTGCCTTGACGCGACAAATCCATTACCAATTGCTCTGAAGAAAAACGTTGTTCCGGAGGTATTCTTTCCAGCAACGGCGGCTGGCGAACGCAAACCATGTCCGCCCCTTCAAACGCATTGGCGTAGACGGATTGAAAGATATTTCGCCGGCTCGAATTGGTTCGCGGCTCAAAAACGGCCACGATACGCTGTTTTTGGTAAAAGTCCTTTATGGCATTGACGGTTTCAAAGACCGCCGTGGGGTGATGTGCAAAGTCATCGATGACAATGATATCGCGCTTTATCCCCCGCACTTCCTGGCGTCGCCGAACACCTTTGAATGAGGCCAAGGCCTTGGCAATTTTATCCTGCCTTATTCCCAATTGCGCACCTGTGGCAATGCCGGCCAGCAGATTGCGAAGATTATGTCGCCCGATCATGGGTGTCTTGAATTCAGCCCACAAGGATCCGTGGCGATAAACTTCAAAATTTGTAAGCGGCGCTTCAATGGTAATTTCACCCAACCGCCAAGCTGAATCCCGACCATGCCCATACATATCCACATGGCAGTTGGACCGGGGCAAAATATCCATAATGTTGGGATCCTGATCAAAGGCGAACAGCACTGATTGGGAGGGGATGCCTTTGAGCAACCGACCGAATGCATCCTTGATGTGGTCAAGGTCAGAAAAGATATCGGCATGGTCGAATTCAACGCTGGTCAGCACGGCAATTTCAGGTGTGTAATGTAGAAATTTCGGCCCTTTATCAAAAAAGGCCGTATCGTATTCATCGCCTTCCAGAACCATGTGATCGCCGCGCCCGAGACGATAGTTGCTGTCAAAATTGGAAACGATGCCGCCAATCAAAAATGACGGATCCAAATCGGCGCACGTCAGCAGCCAGGCGATAAACGCGGAGGTGGTTGTTTTCCCATGGGTGCCGGTAACCACGATTTGCTTTTTCCCTGCTGCTGCAAACCGGTTGATGGCTTGGGGCATGGACAGGTATGGTATGCCGGAAGCCTGCATGGCTTGTGCTTCAGGATTGTCCTTTGAGATGGCATTTCCGACCACGATCAGGTCCGGTGCCGGCTCAAGATTGACCGGATCATATCCTTTGAAAAGGGCAATACCTTTATCGACTAAAAAATCACTCATGGGGGGGTACACATGCTGATCAGAACCGGTGATGTCATAGCCTTTCTCCTTCAGCAGACAAGCCAGCGCCCCCATGCCGGTGCCGCAGATGGCGATCAGGTGTATTTTTCGAATCGCTTTGTGTTGCTCAGCCGAATCGGTTGAGATCATGGGCCGCCCCTTCGACAATGGAATTAGAAGTGGTTTCAAAACCTCCCCTCGAACCCAAACTCGGTGTTGGGATGCAGATTTAAATCCTCGAAATAGCCCACTATTCCTCCGGTTTAAATCTTCAGCCCGCCTTGATTTTGGGCCCGATTGAAGGTTTTGAAACCACTTCTAGTGGTATTTTCATGGATATTCATATAAAATCCGATGATAGAATACAATAACTGACCGAAAGTAAAGGATCAACCATGGATCAACAGCGATTGGAGCAACTGCTGTCCAGAAGTCTCGGCCCCAAAAGCGATATTACCATCCTCACCGGCGCCGGGATATCGGCTGAAAGCCAAATCCCGACTTTTAGAGGTCCGGAAGGCTATTGGACGGTGGGGTCCCGGGTATACCAACCCCAAGAGATGGCCACCTTTCAAATGTTCCAAATCAATCCCCGCGCGGTCTGGCAATGGTATCTTTATCGATTGGGTGTATGTCGGCAGGCCTCGCCCAACGCAGGTCATTATGCCTTGGTTGAAATGGAACAGCTATTTCCGGAGCGGTTCACGCTGGTCACCCAGAATGTGGACAATCTGCACTTGCGCGCTGGGCAACATACTGGAAATACGTATGAAATTCACGGCAACATCTTCTATGTGAGATGTTCAAACGAATGCGAGCGCCGGGTCTATCCAATGCCTGAGCTTATCTCAGGCAAGGCAAGAGATGAAGAGATCTCCGACAAAGAGTGGCAGTGCCTGCATTGCGAGAACTGCGGTCATCTGTTACGGCCCCATGTTCTTTGGTTTGACGAGACCTATAATGAATCCTACTACCGGCTGGAGAGCACCATGAGGGCCGCCGGAAAAACCGACATTCTAATTATCGTGGGCACCTCAGGAGCCACTAATTTACCCAACCAAGTGGTTTCCGAAGTTTATCACCACGGCGGCGTGATCATCGACATCAACATCGAGCCGAACACGTTCAGTCGCCTTGCCGATCGTTATCAGCGCGGCATGTCTATTCAACAGCCCAGCAGTATGGCGCTGCCCT
>JASFER010000113.1:0-17597 GCA_050124755.1 Desulfobacteraceae bacterium | reverse complement strand
GGCCAGGGCCCCGGCAAGCCGTTCCACCGGCAGGCGGCCGGCAAAGGAGGCCACCGCCGATTGCCAGAGCCGCTTGGTGCCGTGGCCAAAATAGAGCCGGTCCACGTCGCCGGACTTGACTGCCAGACGGTTGATCCAGCGGTAGCTGTTACCGCCGTTGCTGTGGCGCTGAATGCTGAAGCCCTTGATGTGCGCTGTTTGGCCGCCCTGTATGCGGCTAAGCAGATATTCGAAGTCTTCCTTGCCGACACCGGCCCTGGTCAACAGCCCGGCAACATCATGACCGTCTTCCAAACCGGCTGCCGTGAGCAGTGCGCAGGCCAGCAAGCCGTCGCATCCCGGCCGGATCATGATGAAACGATCAGCCAGTTTGGCGGTTTCCGTTCTCACCGGGTCCAGGTAGATGACGACCTTGCCCCGTTTTTTCAGCCGTTTCAGGTAGGCGTAGAGATGTTGGCTGGTGGCGCGGGCATTCTTGCCGTAAAGAATGATGGTGTCGGCCTGCTCAAGGTTGGTGACCGGTGGATTGTGCAGCACCCCGAAATCCATCTGATCGGTATCGCAGCCGGTGGCGTCGCACACACCGCCAGAGATTGTCCAGCAGTTGGGCAGCCCTGAAAAAAGAAGATCCCAGCAGGCCATGTTGTAGGCCAGGCTGCCGGAGCCGCGCAGATAGAGGATTTTTTTGTCCCGGTACCTGGCAAGAAAATCGGCCAGCGCCTCCAGGGCCTGGTTGTCGGCGGCAAAATCTTTTCTGACGCCATTCTCCAGCTGCCAGGAGCACAGGCCGTTGTTAATCTCGCGCTGGGCAAATACTTTGAATTTGGCGCAGACAAAGCCGGTATCACTCCACTGTTCCGGCCTGCCCTGAAAGCTGTAACGGCCGTCTTTGCTGTCAATGCGCACCCCGCACAGGTCGGGGCAATCCTTGCTACAGAAAAAGTCCATACCCTCTTTCTCCAATGATTTTTCTACGCGCCTTCATCTGTCTTTTCCCCATGGCCAAGCGCGCGTCAAAGATAACGCCAATGATGCCAATGGGCTGAACCCCTTTTGGCGCATTTGACTGGATAATTCAAAGCGTTTTTTAAAAAATCTTAGGTTTACATTCGCAATGAAGCCATGCCTTTTATTAAAGCCCACTATGGTTTCAAAGGTAGGGGTGCCGGTTTATGCCAAACCGGTATTCCTTATGAAATCTGCATTCCGGTCCGGTAGGACGGTGCAAATTATGGAAAAGGCACCCAAAAAGGTGAAAATCGGCCCTTTGAGCAAGCCTGAGACCGGCTTCGAGCCTTTATGACCATAGCTGCCCTGAGCATATTGAGTCCGGCAGCCTTTAATGTGGCGTAAAAACGCACCGCCTTAAAGCCGCTGACTCGCAAACGCCTAACTCCGGTCAATGCATCGTACTGGCTCATAGTGGCCTCAACGCCGGCACGCCAGCGATAGGTGTCGATAAATTGCTCGCTGTTTTCGAACCTGCGGCGCACAGCCAGTCGATAATGTTTATCGCTGTATCTAAGAAAGTAGTAGTTCTTTTTGCCCGGTTTGACGGGACTGCTGGCAACGTGTGGGCATGCGATGCAGTGGTTTAAATCAAAACAGGCGCTGTAGCGCCTGGTCTTTTTCTTATACCAGACCTTGACAGGACTGTGGCCTGCCGGACAGCTAGTGACGCGGTCCTGATCATCAAAGCGAAAACAGCTAAGGCCGCGGTTCTTAGTCTTCAGGGGCTGCGGCGGGCTATCGGCGGTCCCTCTGAAAGACATGGGTTATGCACTCTTATCCTTTATATCTTCAACAGGCTTTTCATTAAGATGTCGTTCGAAATACCCATCTATCTGCTCGACTTCATGGCCACAATTAGGGCAAATATCGTTTGGTGCTTGAGCCTCATAAAAGGAGCTTTTACAATTATTACATTTTACAAAATTATATTCGCTTTTTATGGTTTTTCTGTTCTTAAATGCGTGGACAATAATACCTAAACCAAGAAAAACGATTAATATCCAAACAATACGCGGAACGGGGAAACCCCTTGAATAAAAAGCTCCATCTTCAAATGATCTTATCCAAAGGCCAATAGAGATTGTTAAGCATCCCCCAAAAACTTCACCGAGCCTTCCTTTGGCAAATAGTTTTCTTATAGGTTCCATCTTAATTGGCTGAATAACGATTTGCTCACCATAGAGGGCCGTTTTTTGGCCCGAATCTGGTGAAGCAAAAGGTTATAATTCGAAGTCCCTTTCAACAACGCCTGTTCATGAGACTGTTACCTTATTTTGCCAATACTCCTAAAATATTCATGATATTTTTTAGGGTAGTACGGTTCAGACTTTATCAATAAATATCCGATAATAACAACTATCGGCATTAGAACAAATATTATGATCCTAACATCTCCAGAGTACCATTTCTTTTCTAAATCTAGGAAAACCGTTAATAGAATAAATAAAGGTAAAAGGATAAATCCAATTCCCAGTAATCTTCGAGAAAGGAAATTGAAAATGGTCCAATGAAATTTTTCAAATGGAGTAGGTATATTCATTGTTCAATGATTATAACATTACCCGGTTATCCATAAAGCTCAAGTTGCAGGTATCGGATTTTATGCCAGGCCGGCGCAGAGGCCGGCCCTACTACGCTAATCACTCCGATCCCTGGCGTTTTGAGGGTTCCCGGGTAGGGTCGGGCTCTGTCCCGACCGCTGGGGATAAACCCCGCCCGCTTAATCTTTTAAGATAACCGCGTAACATTTCTCAGTGGCGAGGGAACCGAGTCCACTGAAGAAAGATGTTATCATCAAAGTTTATCTTTTTTATAAAATATTGAAACTATTTTACTGGATGGCTGGGAAGCCAAACCCAGTAACAATTTGGAGTGCCTCCTCCTTTGAGAATCCTTCGGCAATCAACGAATCATAAAAATTCTTTACAAATTTGGCCAATAGAACGGTTGTCTCCTGTTGGGCAAAAACCCTGAGCTTGCCCTGCATCATACTTTCAACCATATTTCCGAACATAGGTGTCATTTCTTTAGACATCTTCACGAAATCACGATCAGCATCACTTTGGCTATTCGTTGTTGATTTCTGGTCTTTCATCGTATTTTCGCCACACCAGGCTGGTGATGAAGTGAGCATGATAAGTAATGTAGCAACAATTAAAATAACGAGCTTTTTCAATTTCCGTCTTCTTATGGATTCAAATGATAACCTTATATATTCTGTGTTCGCGGCAATTTTATAGTGTGCCGGAACGTTATAAACGCGGTTTTTTATTTCTAACATTCTGTATTATTTTTATAAACTGAATCTCTATCCTTATTTTTCAAAAAAACATGGACAAATTTCGTGTTTTTTTGTATTTGAACCAAAATCGGCAGGTACGATTCCATTAGTAATCATATTTTCTATTTATAATCAAATAGTTTTGATGTGATACCCACCAACCTTTAGTATCTGCTGATGCTTGAACAGGTCTGACTACGGTCCCCATTTTGTTTAATTATCATACTTATATGGAATCCATATAAGTTTCTTAGGGAATTATGCAATGAGCCTTGAGAATTTCCGTAATTACTTGGGGCTTCCTGAATTATCGATAACCCTTTGTAATAAAATAGTAAATGTGCTATAAATAAGGCAAAAAGTGAACGAAGAACCGCCAAAATCCACAAAAACCCTTGCACTTTTTGCCCGGGAAAATCATGTACAAACACAATCTGAAGCAGATGGAATTTGAAAATTTCAATCTTCCTTTTGATGGAAAGCTGCGCAGCGATAACCGCTGGGTGAAGCTGGCTAAGTTCATTCCCTGGGAAGAATTTGAAGTTGCCTATGCAAAGAATCTGTCAGGTTCCGGATTAGGACCACCGGCGATGTCGGTGCGCATCGCCTTGGGAGCCTTGATCATCAAGGAAAAGCTTGGCACATCAGATGAAGAAACGGTAGAGCAGATTCGCGAAAATCCGTATCTCTAATACTTTTTGGGATTCAGCGGATACCGCGATGAAGAACCGTTTCATCCGACGATGTTCGTTCATTTCAGAAAGCGATTCGGCAAAAAAGCCATTTGCCGGATCATCGAAAAGGTGAACCAAAAAGCCAGGGCAACCGGTAAAAAAGCCAAAGATGACGATAAGGATGATGACAGTGGTGGCTCGGGCGCTGGAGGTTCAACCAATCAGGGAAAATTACTGATTGATGCCACCTGCACACTGGCAGACATTACCTTTCCAACAGATATTAAGATCCTCAACGAGGCCAGAGTAACAAGCGAGAGGGTTATCGATATTCTACATTGCCCCCACAGGGGCAAGCTGAAAAAGCCGCGAACGTATCGCAAGAAAGCTCGAAAGCAATTTTTATCCATAGCCAAAGCGAAAAAAGTGCCGAAAAGCAAGATGCGCAAGGCCATACGCCAACAGTTGGGATATTTAAGACGCAACCTGAAGACCATTGACAAATTATCGCAAATCACATCGTTATTGCGGCTTAAAAAGCGCATGTACAAGCTGCTGTTGGTCATCAGCGAAGTTTATCGCCAGCAACGATGGATGTATGAGCAAAAGGTCAACCGGATCGATGATCGCATCGTCAACATTTACCAGCCACATGTGCGCCGCATCAAACGGGGCAAGGCAGGCGCTGCAACAGAATTTGGTGCCAAGATCTCAGTCAGTGCCATTGATGGATACTGCTATTTAGATCGTTTTAGCTGGGACGCCTATAACGAATCGGGTGATCTTATCGATCAGGCCGAAGCCTACCGGGACCGGTTTGGTTGTTATCCGGTCTCAATCCACGCCGATAAAATTTATCGCAGCCGAGACAACATCAGGTTTTGCAAAAAACATGGCATCCGGTTGTCCTGGCCTGCGCTGGGTCGGCCTCCCACGCAGGTCGAACAGCGCAAGGCGGCACAGAAACAGGTTCGCCAGGATGAGCTTGATCGCATCCCGATAGAAGGAAAATTTGGACAAGGAAAACGGCGATTCAGTTTATCAAAGATCATGAGCAAGCTGGACTGCACATCCGAAACAGCAATTGCAGTAGTATTTTTGGTGATGAATTTGGAGAAGTGGCTCACGAGCCTACTTTTTTCTTTGTTTTTACTTCTCCGTAGACTCAGTTCTAACGATAAATGCAGTCTGCAAAGCCATCGACCGATATTAAAGGCATATGAATTTGCGATTATTGGGGCCGAGTAGAGTCTCAAACATTGTGGTACCAGCTTGTCGCCAATAATTCAGGAAGCCCTAATTATGACTTAAAAACCAGATATGCCAGATTAAAAAATGAAGGAAAGCTTACCGTTAAAGAGATGGCCGATTTGTTAAATGTTACCGAGGGAACGATATGCAAATGGAAGAGAAAAGGATTACTTAAGGCCTATCCTTACAACAACACAAACAAATGTCTTTATGAGCACCCTGGCGTTAATTCGCCGCTTATGAAGAAATCCCATAAGTGCTGAAAATGAATGTTTTTTATCCATAATGACAATAAGCGATTAATAGAGGTATAGTATGAAAACATGCTTACCACCATGATCTACACCCACGTCGCCCGGAAGAATTGCATGGGCGTGCGCAGTCCTTTGGATATCTGATGCGACTGTTCGACCTGTGGATCGGATATGCCGATTAACCATGCCTCGCATCCATTGGCTGCAGGTAGCGTTTTAAATATTGAGCCGTATAAGACTTCTGTTTCTTTGTTAGCATCTCTTCGGGCGATCCCACGGCCACCACGCGCCCGCCCTGCTCCCCTCCTTCGGGCCCCAGGTCGATGATGTAGTCGGCCTCCTTGATGATCTCCATGTTGTGTTCAATGACGACTATTGTGTGACCCTGGTCCACCAGGCCCTGGAGTACGTCGATGAGCAGGTGGATATCGGCCAGGTGCAGGCCGGTGGTGGGTTCGTCCAGGATGTATAGGGTGTGGCCGTTGGGCGGTTGGGCCATTTCCTTGGCCAGCTTGATGCGCTGGGCTTCTCCGCCGGACAGGGTGGGGCTGGGCTGGCCCATCTGCAAATAGCCCAGGCCGATATCGCAGACGAACTGCACGGCTTTGCGGATCTTGGGAATGGCGGCGAAGAACTGCAGGGCTTCGGCAAAGGTCATCTGCAGGATGTCGGCCATGGTTTTGCCCTTGTAGCGCACGGCCAGGGTTTCGGTGTTGTAGCGGGCGCCGCGGCAGACTTCGCAGGGCACATAAACGTCGGGAAGAAAAGCCATCTCCACCTTGGGCCGCCCCTGGCCTTTGCAGGCAGGGCAGCGGCCGGCCTCCACATTGAAGGAGAAGCGCGAGGCCGTGTATCCCCGGGCGCGGGCTTCAGGCGTTCGGGCCATGAGGTGACGAATGTCGGTGAGAAATCCGACATAGGAGGCCGGTACGGAGCGCGGCGTGCGGCCGATGGGACTGTGGTCCACCTCCTGGATCCGGGTGACCCGCTGCCATCCGGTGACTTCCCTGCAAAAGGTGTTGATGTCGGGTTTCTTGCGAAGGCGCTGATGCACTTCATGATAGAGGGTGGTTTTGACCAGGCTGGACTTGCCGGAGCCGGAGACACCGGTCACGCCGACCAGCCGCTCCAGGGGAAAGCGCACGTTGATGCGCTTAAGGTTATTGGCATGGGCTCCCGTGATTTTGATGGATGCTTGCCGTCGGCAGGTGCGCAGCCTGGAGGTGATGATGCGTGCATGGCCGTCCAGGCAGGCGCCGGTGACCGATGCGGGGGTATCGTGTATGGCGGCCAGATCCCCGGCGGCCACCACTTCCCCGCCGTTGCGGCCGGCCCCCGGTCCCATGTCGATAATGGTGTCGGCGGCGCGGATGGTCTCTTCGTCGTGCTCCACCACGATTATGGTATTGCCCCGGTCCCGCAATTCGGACAGGGCGCCCACCAGGATGTGGTTGTCGCGGGCGTGCAGACCGATGGTGGGCTCGTCCAGCACATAGGTCACCCCGGTGAGGTTGGATCCCAGCTGGGCGGCCAGCCGGACGCGCTGGGCTTCGCCTCCCGACAGGGTGTTTCCCGAACGGGCCAGGGAGAGGTATCCCAGTCCCAGCCGATTCATCAGCTTGAGCCGTACGCGCAGTTCATCCAGGATGGGGTCCGCCATGGGGCGCTGGTGGCGGGCAAAGGCGATGGTGTCGAACTGTTGGGCCAGCGCCTGGGCGGGCATCCGGACCCAGTCCCAGATGGTGTGCCCCTGGATCCGGACGGCCAGGGCTTCATCTTTGAGGCGGCTGCCTTGGCAGGAGGGGCAGGTGCGGGGGGCCTCATCGGCCATCTCCAGCACGCCCAATCCATCGCAGGTGGGGCAGGCGCCGTGGGGGGAGTTGAAGGAGAAGAGCCGGGGATCGCCCTGCACCGCGCCGATGCCGCAGGAAGGGCAGCGACCGTGAACGCTGAAAATCTCTTCGCTGCCGGTCGCCGCGTCCAACACCATCAGACTGCCGTCGCCCTCTTTGAGGGCCAGCGCCACCATCTCCCCCAGCCGGACAGTGCGGCTGCGACCTTTGGGGATCCGGCCGATCACCACATCGATATCGTGGTCGTGATATCGGCTCAAGGCCATACCCGGTTCAAGAGGAAGCATTTCACCGTCGATGCGGGCCTGCCGGAATCCCATTTTCAGCAGCCGGGCCAGCACATCTTTGTGGAAGCCCTTGCGGGCCGAGATCTTGGGTGCCAATAAAAGGGCCCGGCTTGCACCGTAGCGCGCGGCCACCCGGGTTTGGAGCTCGGTGGCGCTTTGACGGGAGAGGGGGCGGTGGCAGCCTGGACAGTGGGGTGCGCCCAGTTTGGAGAAGAGCAGGCGCATGAAGTGGTAGATTTCAGTCAGAGTCGCCACCGTGGACCGGCGGCTGCTGTGGCTGATGCGCTGCTCGATGGCCACGGTGGGCGACAGGCCGGTCACCAGGTCCACTTCGGGCCGCTCCAATATCTTCATGTACTGCCGTACATATGGGGCCAGGCTCTCCAGGTAGCGGCGCTGGCCTTCGGCAAACACAATGTCGAAAGCCAGGGTGGATTTTCCCGAGCCGCTCACGCCGGTGAGCGCCACCAGCTGATGGTGAGGAATGGCCAGGGAGATGTTCTTCAGGTTGTGCTCCCTGGCGCCGCGCACATGGATGGCCCGGCCGTTTTCGGAACCGGCGGCCGGGGCCGGGGTGGATAGGGCCGCCGGCTCGGCATGGCGGTTTTTCAAATAGGATTTCAGGAACCGGCCGGTGTGGGATGCGGCTTTTTGTACAAATGCTTCGGGGGGCCCGGCGGCCACAACCCGGCCGCCGTCGTCTCCGCCTTCGGGACCCAGATCGATGACCCAGTCGGCGGTTTTGATCACGTCCAGGTTGTGCTCGATCACCACCACGCTGTTGCCCGCATCGATGATGCGATGCAGGCAGTCGAGCAGCACGGCGATGTCTTCAAAGTGCAGGCCGGTGGTGGGTTCGTCAAAGATGAGCAGCCGGCCGCTTTTTTGCCGGGTTCCCAGAAACCGGGAAAGTTTAAGCCGCTGGGCTTCGCCGCCGGAGAAGGTCGAGATGGGTTGACCCAGCCGGATGTATCCCAACCCGACTTCGGCCAGGGGCGTGAGGGCCTGGACGATTTTCTTCTGGTTGGCGAAGAAATCCAGGGCCTGGTCCACGGTCATCTCCAACATCTGGTGAATGCCTTTGCCGTTGTAGGTCACTTCCAAAACATGGGGCTTGAAGCGCCGGCCCCGGCAGTCCGGACAGGTGATCAGGACATCGGAGAGAAATTGCATTTCGATCTTTTCAAAGCCCTCTCCCTTGCAGGTTTCGCAGCGCCCGCGGTCCACATTAAAGGAGAAGTGGCCGGGCCCCAGGCCCCGCTGTTTGGCTTCCGCCGTGGCGGCCAGCAGTTTGCGGATGGGGTCCATGGCTTTCGTATAGGTGAGCACATTGGCCCTTGGCGTGCGGCCGATGGGGCGCTGATCCACCATCTCCACGGCGGTGATGCCTGCTGCGCCGTCCATGCCGTCAAACCGGCCCGGCTTGCCCACGGAGTCGCCATGCAGCCGCTTGAGCCCTTTATAGAGAATTTCTTCCGCCAGGGTTGACTTGCCCGATCCGCTTACGCCGCTGATGCAGACGAATGACCGCAAGGGGATGGCCACATCGATGTGCTGCAGGTTATGTTCGGCTGCACCTTTGATGGTCAACCACGCTTTGGAACCCGGTGAACGCCGTTTTGCAGGCAGGGGGATCTTTTTGCGGCCCGTGATATATTGACCGGTGAGAGAGTCGTTGACCTTGGACAGCGGTCCGAAATAGGTGATGTATCCACCCTGCTCCCCGGCTTTGGGACCCAGATCCAGCAGATTGTCGGCCGCCTGGATAATGGCCGGGTCGTGCTCCACCACCACGATGGTGTTGGGAAGCGTTTTTAAACGGTGGAGGATGCCGATCAGGCGCTGGTTGTCCCGCGGGTGCAGGCCGATACTGGGTTCGTCCAGTACATAGAGGGCGTTGACCAGCGAGGCCCCCAGGGCGGACGCCAGGGAGACCCGCTGCACTTCTCCGCCGGAAAGGGTGCGCGACTGTCGGTCCAGCGTCAGATAACCCAGCCCCACATCATTGAGATATTGCAGCCGGTTGAGAATTTCTTCCAGCACCAGGGCAGTGGCTTCATCCAAGTTCCTGGAAGAAAAACCGGAAAAGAAGGCCAGGACCCGGGCGGTGTTCATGGCATAGATTTGGGCGATGGTGTGCCCTTCGATGTGGTAGAGCAGGCTCTCGGGTTTGAAGCGGGTGCCGTTGCAGGCCGGGCAGATGTCATAGGAGCGAAAGCGTGAGAGATAGACCCGCACATGCATTTTATAGGTTTTGGTTTCCAACCATTGAAAGAATCCGCGGATGCCGTAGTAGTCATCCGTGCCGTCGATGATCTGGCCCTGCTGGCGGGAGGTCAACTGCTCGAACGGTTTATGCATGGAGATGCGCCGCCGCCGGCAGAAATCTTCCAGGTCAGAATACTCCATGCGTCCGTCCCGGGCGGTTCCCCATGGCTTGATGGCGCCTTGGGCCAACGAACGCGAGGGATCGGGAATGATCAGGTCCAGATCGATGTCGATGACGCGGCCGAACCCCCGGCAGGTGTCGCAGGCCCCGATGGGGCTGTTGAAGGAGAAGAGGTTGGGCAAAGGCGTGTGATAATCGATATTGCAGTGGGCGCAGTGCAAGTGGCTGGAGAAGCGCTGCCGCCGGCCGCCGTCGATCCAGACATCCGTCCGTCCGCCGCCGAACCGAAAGGCGGCCTCCAGGGAGTCCAGCACCCGTTGCCGGTTGCCGGGGCCCAAAATTACCCGGTCGGCCAGGACATCCAGGGTCGATTCGGTCATGGGCCGGTGGGGCAGGTCGACCACCCGGCCGTCCTGCCACAACCGGTCGTAGCCCAGCCGCATGAGCTCTCGCCGGCTCTCTTCGGCGTCTACTCCCACGGCATAAGGAAAGGTGATGACGGCGCGGCCCGATTCGGGGAGCATTTGCCAGATCTGCTGGGGAGAGTCGGGCGTCACCGGGCGATGGCAGCTGCGGCAGTGCAGCTCCCCCCGCCGGGCAAAAAGCAGCTTCACGTAATCGGTGAGCTCGGTCATGGTGCCCACGGTGGAACGCGATGTCCTGACCGGGTCCTTGCGGTCAATGGCGATGGCCGGCGGGACGCCGAGAATCTGATCGGCCTGGGGGCGGTCCATGCGGTCCATGAATTGGCGGGCATAGGGCGAGAAGGTCTCCACATAGCGCCGTTGCCCTTCGGCGTAGAGGGTGTCGAAAGCCAGGGAGGATTTGCCCGAACCGGAAACGCCGGTAACCACGGTCATTTGGTTGAGTGGCAGGTCGATGTCCAGATTTTTGAGGTTGTTTTGCCGTGCGCCGCGAATTTCAATAAACTTTGACCGCATCTACTCTGTCCTTCGAACTTTTTGCATCATCCGGTGAAAAAGAGAAAATCCAAATCCATTTGACTGGGGCTTACAATAACCACGATGAGACAAAAATAAAGCAAGGTATTCACCGGCTTTGCGAATGCGTCTACGCTTACCATGGAAGTGGTTTCAAAACCTCCTCTCGAACCCAAACTCAAGGCGGACTGTAGAGTTAAATCCCGCCGTGGCGGGAAACTATCCTACTATTTCGATGAGTAAAATCTGCAGCCCAACACCGGGTTTGGGTCAGATTGAAGGTTTTGGAACCACTTCTATCCAATTGACTTTTGTGAAAACGATCGCGTAGGATATCTAATAGTCCATAGATCCCAGATTTCATATTGAATCGGTCCCCATGCGCCATTTAATATTTGATGAGCTCGTAAAAAAGCGGATTTCAGACTTTTTACGAATTCATCGATATTTTGGCTTAAAAAATAACAAAAAAATCTGTCACATAGTTATAGGACTCAACAAAAGATACTTAGCGTTCAATCGGCTTTCACACTTTACCCAAAACTTGTTTTTCGACTGGATGCAATGGACCCGGATGCCAAACACCATCGTATCGGACGCCAGCACCTGATCAGCTCTGAACATACGATCATGTCGGCTTTGGCTGTTGTGGTAGGATTGGCCGGGGGGATGGGGGCCGTTGGGTTTCGGTATCTGATCAATTTCGTTCAGGTCCTGGCCTATGGTTCGGAAGCGGACCTGATCGAGATTCTGCCGTCCATGGCGTGGAGTATCAAGGTATGGGTGCCGGCGGCCGGTGGTTTGATTGTCGGCCCGTTGGTCTACTTCTGGGCCCGAGAAGCCAAAGGTCACGGGGTTCCGGAGGTGATGGAGGCGGTGGCCCTCAAAGGCGGCATCATTCGCAAACGCATCGTTGTGATCAAGTCTCTGGCTTCGGCTATCTGTATCGGTACCGGCGGTGCCGTGGGCCGCGAAGGCCCCATCGTGCAAATTGGTTCGGCCATCGGATCCATCATCGGGCAGATCATCAAAATATCGGCTGACCGCATGCGCACACTTGTGGGGTGTGGTGCGGCGGCCGGCATTGCCGCCACCTTCAATGCCCCCATTGCCGGATCCATGTTTGCTCTGGAACTGATTTTAGCCGATTTCGGTCTGGCCACCTTCAGCCCCATTGTGATCTCCGCAGTAGTGGCCACCGCCGTTTCCAGACATTATTTAGGCGATTTTCCGGCGTTTATAGTTCCTGCCTATGAACTGGTCAGTGCCTGGTATACCTTGCTGTCCCTGACCTTTTTAAAGATATTGGCCTCCGCCGTTACCATCGGTTCCGGAGGGTCGGGGGGCATCTTTGCACCTTCCCTGTTTATCGGGGCCATGGCCGGTGGATTTTTCGGGATGACGGTGCATTCCTTTTGGCCGGGTATTACGGCTTCGCCCGGAGCATACGGCATCGTGGGCATGGGGGCCGTAGTGGCCGCCACAACCCATGGTCCATTGACCGCCATATTGATGCTTTTTGAAATGACCGGCGATTATAAAATCATCCTGCCACTGATGATTACTTGCATCATCAGCGCCTTGGCGGCCGGACAACTTTACCGGGAGTCGATCTACACCCTGAAATTGACGCGCCGGGGGGTGGACATACGTGCCGGGCGTGAAGTCAATGTGCTTAAATCCATTCCGGTTCAAGATGTCATGAACACCCAGGTGGAAACCATTTATGAGGGCACGCCCCTGGGGGGGTTTTCCCAAACCATTGCCCGCAGCAAATACAACAGCTTTCCCGTGCTGGATGCCGACAATCGCCTGGTGGGTATCATCAGCTTTGCCGATTACCGGGATGCCGTGTTCAATGAAGATCTCAAAGATTTGGTTGTTGCCAAGGATCTGGCCACGACCGATGTCCGTACTATTGCCATGGAAGCAAACCTATTCGAGGCTTTGGAGGCCATCTCTTATAAAGATTTCGCCATCTTGCCGGTGGTGGCAGCCGATGACGACCGCCGATTGATGGGCGTGGTCAGCCGCAGGGACATCCTTGGGGCCTACGATAAGGCCGTGCTTAAAAAGTTCCTGTTTTCAAGACCTTAGGGCTAAAAAAACGAAAGGCAGGCCGGATCCCATGATCCGACCCGCCTTCCTCCCTCCCACTAAACTGGAAAGCGCTATTGAAAGGCGATCCGCAAGATTTAAAAGTCTGCCCTTTCCGGTCGGACACCAAGAACCATCTCAAAAAATGGATTTTTGTCCAAGATTTAGGCGGATCGGGGCAAAAGACTTTTTTGAGACGGCTTCTAGTTGATGACGAAACTTGCCCGCCGGTTTTGGGACCAGGCCTCTTCGTTGTGACCTAAAGCCGCCGGTTTTTCTTCGCCGTAACTCTGGGTTTCCAATCTGCTGATGTCCACACCAAGGTTGGTGAGGTAATTTTGAACGGCTTCAGCCCTTTTCGCTCCAAGCGCCATATTATAGGCGTCCGTGCCTCTTTCGTCGCAGTGGCCTTCAATGATGATGGCCGTCACGTCCGGGTTGTCCTGGAGCCATTGGGCCTTGCCTTGCAGCATCGATTGTGCGTCGGGCTTCAGCACGGCGCTGTCAAAGTCGAAATAGACCAACTGGTTGATGAACATGGTGCGGCCCTCTGCGCTGGTGTTTTCGGGCGGCGGCTCAGGGGCCGGCGCAGGCGTCGCAACCACAGGTTCTGGCGTAGAGGCCGGTTGGGTATCCTGATCCGTGGCGGATTGATTTTCCATGACCTTTTTGCTGCAAGCGGAAACAAACAGCATCATTACGACCAATGCATAAGCAATTAATTTCATCGTTTTCATTTTCTTCTCCTCTTGTAAGTATGAATAAAGCCAAAAGCCCTTTGTAGGGGTGGTATTTAGGAATGTTTATAGCATAGCAATCCATGTGCCATGTGGTATCATGCTAAATTAATAGTAAATTTTATGTTTAAGGGGTGCGGCCAACGGCGTTGGTTAACAATAATGCACATGATGAGTTACAATTATTGCACACCCTGGCTCAAGGCTTCAAAGCGTTTACCTTCGGTAGCGGGCCGTCGTAATATGCCATTCCTGAAAAATACTACTTAAATTTATGCAGTTAGGGTTGATTTGGCCTAAAGTATCAGCCGTTGTGTTCCGATACTAAGCATAGTCCGTACAACCCGTGGAGCGTGAAGTGGCCAGCATATCCAGCTTAGATAAACGATTCGGTGACATTGCCATTGACATGCAATTGCTGTCCCGGGAGAAACTCGATCGCGCACTGGTGGTTCAGGAACTCGTCTTAAACCGCACCAAGGTCCACATGGCCATCGGCAAGGTCCTCAAAGAGATGGGGGCGTTGACCCAGGAGCAGATCGACAGCGTGTTGGAGGCCCAGAAGTACCTATCATCCGATGAAAAGAGCGCTGAAAACGAAGGTGCCTCTCCGCTGGCTGAAAACGACTCGGAAGCTGAAAAAAAAATCAAATGCTTGTCCGTAACCATGCCCAAGGACAAGCTGAGCGCATTCATTTCCCCCAGCAATTATCCGCGTGAGGACTTGAGCCTGGAGGAGTTCAAAGATTTTTTGGCCTCCCGCGGAGTGATTTTTGGGTTGGTGGAGGATAAGGTCCTGGAGGCCTATCTGGCCCTGAACCCACTGCCTCCCGAACCCGTGAAAGTGGCCGAGGGGATCCCCCCGGTTCCAGGTAAACCATCTGAAATCATATATCATTTTGACACAGATCCCCTTCGCATCGGCACCATGAAAGAGGACGGCTCCATGGATTGGAAAGACCGGGGGAAGATCCCGCAAACCGCTGTCGGCGATCTTCTCGCTGAAAAAACCAAAGGTGATCCGGGCAAACCCGGCATGTCGGTGAGCGGCAAGGAGCTGCAGCCGCCGCGTTTGCGCAATCCCAAACTTAAAAGCGGTAGGGGCACCCAGCGATCCGAAGACGGCAATCAGCTTTTGGCCAAAATTGACGGCACGCCGCGATTGTGTTCCGACGGCAAGGTTTACGTCTTCGGGATCCTGTCCATTGACGGCGACATTGGCGTGGAAACCGGCCATATCGAGTATGAAGGTCACATTGAAACCACCGGGGGCGTCGCCACCGGCTATACAGTAAAAGGCAAGAGCCTGCGCACGGCAGAAATTCAAGATGCCACCATCGAGGTCAAGGAGGACCTGGAGTGTCTCGGCGGCATTTACGGCTCCACCATCAAGGTGGGGGGTAATATGAAGGCCAGTCATATTCACAACTGCACCATCGAGGTGCTCGGCGAGCTGGTGGTGAAAAAAGAGATCTACGACAGCGCCATCGAAATCAGCGGGCGCTGTTTGATCGTGGACGGCAAGGTGATCGATTCCAGAATCGATGCCAAAAAGGGGGTCTATGCCAGGGAGATCGGTTCCGAAGGGTCCATGCCGTGCGAGCTGACGGTGGGGTTTGATCGCCAGTATGAAAGGAATATGGCCGACTGCAAAACCCAAAAGAGTGCGTTGGAACGCCAAATGGCTGCCGCAGATGAGGCTTTGCCTCAACTTCGGGAAACTTTGGAGACCAAAAGCACTGAGTTGAGGCTGCTTGTCCAAGAGCAGGAGAGCTATACGCTCCAGAAGCGTCAATTTGAGGAGCAGTTGCGCGGCGAGGGACCCAATGCCATCGATCCGGATGACGAGGAAGAGCGCCTCATGCTTGAAGAGATGATCGGCGAACTGTTGGAAAAAAATGATGATCTGGACGCTCGCGTTCGAACCCTGATGGATCAAGAGGATAAGGCCAGGTCGAAGGTGACCGACGTTGAGAAACGTATACCCTTGATGGCGGAGCATATAGAAAAAATAAAGGGACAGATGGAGGTTTTGGATGCATCCCTGAAGCTCGATCCTGGAATTTCGGTCGTCAAGGTCCACGGCCGCATATCTGAGAAGACCAAAATCGTTGGTCCGCACAAAGAACTATCCCTGCCCAAAGACATGCAGATGGTACGCATTGCGGAGACTAAGGTTGAAGAGAGCGGCAATCGCTATCGAATGAAAATCTCCAACCTGCGATAGATTAGCCTTTAAAATTCATGATTTAAAACACTCGGATTGTCCTCGTGTGTCGTACTGGCGCGCTTCAGGATAGGAACGATGACCTTCCAACCATGAACGATGAACCGTGAACCTTGAACCGTTTATGATAAACCTAACCGATTGACAATCCCGCCATGCGCGTCGATATTAAAAAGACGCCCCTTCCAAAAACACAAAAACCATAGGAGTGATCATGAAAGATGTCGTGATTGTATCCGCATGTCGCACGGCCATTGGCGCTTTTGGCGGCAGCCTGCGAGACACACACGCGGCCCATATCGCCAGTGCCGTGATGCAAGCGGCTGTCCAGCGGGCGGGCATTGAGCCGGAAATGATTGATGATGTCCGTTTCGGCTGCTGCATGGAGCCGGCGGACACTTTGAATGTCGCCCGGGTGGCGGCCTTGCTGGCCGGTATTCCGGAGACGGTAACGGCTGTCACCATAAACCGAGTCTGCATATCGGGAATGGAGGCGGCGCTTTCGGGCATGGCCATGATTCAGGCCGGCATGGCCGACATCATTTTGGCCGGTGGTGTGGAGCACATGTCCGGCGTGGCCTACGAGGTTCCCAAGGCGCGTTGGGGATGCCGGCTTCAGGATCAGGTGTTGGTGGACGCACTGATGCGGGCATTGCACTGCGGCTCCCACATTATCCCCCATCCGGAAACCGCGCCCATGGATACGACCCGTCCACCCATCAGTGATTTCGCCGGCAAACCCTATATTATGGGTCATACGGCAGAATTTGTGGCCCAGCACATGGATATCTCCCGGGAAGAGATGGACGAGGTGGCGCTGCGCAGCAACCACAATGTGGAACGGGCCACCAACGATGGTGATTTTGAAGCTGAGATCATTCCCCTGGAGATTGCGCGCAAAAAAAAGCCCCCGACTTCCTTTTGCCGTGATGAACATTTCCGCCCGGGCCTGACAATGGATGATCTGGCCAAACTGCCTCCGGCATTTGTACCCAAAATCGGCAGGGTCACCGCCGGGAACAGCAGTGGCATCAATGACGGCGCAGCGGCTATGATGATCATGTCTGCCGAAAAAGCCGCCCGATTATCCCTGGCGCCGTTGGCACGCATCAAAGCGGTGGGGCGCGGCGCCTGCCATCCCGCCATCATGGGGCTCTCTCCGGTGCCGGCCGTTCACAATCTTATGGAAAGCAGCGGCCTGAAGATCGATGATTTCGAACTCATTGAAATCAATGAAGCTTTTGCGGCCCAATACATCGGTTGCGAGCGGGAATTGGGCATTCAACGTGACATCACCAACGTAAATGGCTCGGGTATCGGGCTGGGGCATCCGGTGGGCGCCACCGGCGCGCGCATTATGGTGACCCTCATCCATGCCATGCGCAAACAGGGCAAGTCGCTGGGGCTGGCCACGCTTTGCGGAGGAGGCGGTGTTTCCATGGCGTGTGCTATTGAAGTGATCGACTAGTGTTGTGTCCCGGAACCATGTGACATATTTACAAAGCTCAAGTTGCGGTCATATTGTCGTGCTCGTGCGCGTGCTCCAAGATCGTAATCGATCCTTTTTGCGACCACAACGAAACGATTACGATCTT
>JASFER010000112.1:0-17620 GCA_050124755.1 Desulfobacteraceae bacterium | reverse complement strand
TTTCCAAGCGGCGTAGAAAAAAGTGTGATGCATGTTGTTTTTCCCCGAACTGATTCATACCTGTTTGGCAGATCATATTTCCTATAACAATTTATCGTCCTCATGCAAAATCTCTTTAAGATCCGCCTTAATGTGATGTCAACCCCAGCCTCTAAGGGAGGGACTAAGCGAGTTGTATCGTTCAGGGTTGACGCGTGCTTATTTATCCTCTCTTTTTCAACGCCCGGCGCGCCTCTTGTCTGCTCTCATAGATATGGGGAGCCACGCCCCTGTTTTGAAGCGCATCGCCGATCTTCATGCGCATAAAGGTGCTGGTGGTATAACGGGTCACACCGCTGTAGAAACGGTCCACCACACGTTTCACCATATCGGTGTAGGCTTCCACCAGGTCGGGTGATATCTCGAAGTTATCATAATTGACAATGGTGTACACCTTTTTCCCCAGAGGCGAAAGCATGGCGGTGACGGCTGCCTCGATTTCGGCAATGGTCTCCTTGGACCGGACGGCCAACCCTTCGAAATTGATGAAGAAGATATTTTCTTCCGCATTGTAGACCAGGCGCTCGCTCAACGGAATGGTCATCAGGTCCGGTTTTAAATTCATGGGTTCGGGCATGAAGATACGCCCGTCCATCTGCGCGGGCGGCCCATCGATCACCGGCTTGAAATCCATTTGGGCCAGGATATCCCTTTCGAGATCGATTCCCGGCGCCACTTCTACCAGTTCCAACCCCCTGCGGGTAAGGGTGAAGACACAACGTTCGGTGACATAGAGCACCGGCTGGTTCTTGCGCACGGCATATGCCCCGCTGAAGGTGACGTGTTCCACCTGCTCGACGAATTTTTTCACCTTGCCTTCCTGAACGATTTCAATGGCCCCGTCCGCCACACGGACCTTTAGACCGCCCGCCGTAAACGTTCCAATGAAGATCACCTTCCGGGCGTTTTGGCTGATATTGATGAAACCGCCGGCGCCGGCCAATTTAGGGCCGAATTTGCTCACATTCAGATTGCCGTGTCGATCGGTCTGGGCCAATCCCAGAAAGGCCATATCCAAACCGCCGCCGTCGTAGAAATCGAACTGGGCGGGTTGATCGATCAGGGCTTCGGTATTGGTGGCGGCACCGAAGTTCAGGCCACCGGCGGGTAATCCGCCGATCACCCCCGGCTCAGCCGTCAGCGTGATCAAGTCCAGAATCTTCTCTTCATTGGCGATATTGGAGACCCCTTCGGGCATGCCGATACCCAAATTCACCACGCTGTTGGGCTTGAGTTCAAAGGCCGCCCGCCGTGCGATGATTTTGCGTTCACCCATTTCCAGGGGGGCAATGGATTGCACGGGGACTTTAATTTCACTGCTGAATGCCGGATTGTACTGGACCCCGAAGGTCTGCCAGTGGTTTTCCGGCTGGGCCACCACCACGCAATCCACTAAAATGCCCGGAATTTTGACATTGCGCGCATTGAGCGTGCCGCCATCAGCGATACGCTCCACCTGCACGATAACAAATCCGCCGGCATTGCGGGCCGCAGTTGCGATGGCCAGAGACTCGAGGGTCAATGCTTCTTTTTCCATCGTGATGTTACCGTCGGTATCGGCCGTGGTACCCCTTAAGATGGCCACATCAATGGGAAAGGTCTTGTAGGCCAGATATTCCTGCCCGTCGAATTCGATCAACTCGACGATCTCTTCCACAGTGCGATCATTGATCTTTCCGCCCCCATGGCGCGGATCCACGAAGGTGCCCAATCCCACCGCGGTAAGGGTACGCGGCTTACCGGCGGCGCTGTCGCGGTACATATGGGAAATCACGCCCTGGGGAAGGTTATAGGCTTCGATTTTGTTGTCAAAAGCCAGTTTTTGGAGCTTGGGAACCAGTCCCCAGTGGCCGCCCACAACGCGTTTGACCAGGCCGTCGTGCCCCAAGTGGTTTAGCCCGCGTTCGGCGCCGTCACCTTGTCCGGCCGCATAAATCAACGTCAGGCCTTTGGGTTGCCCGGTTTTTAAATAGTACTGCTCCAAAGCGACGGCAATGTCTTCCGCAAACCCGGTACCGACAAAACCGCCGGTGGCTACGGTATCGTTGTCGCGGATAATGCGCACGGCCTCTTCGGCGGTGACAATTTTTCCCTTTTGGGCACGCTGAGGGGGCAGAGAAGACAACACGGGGTGGGTATGGGATTCACTATTATGATCACTGGCCATGGGTGAACTCCTTGTATTTAGTGTAGCCACACAACGACACTATTGAATCGGATCCATTGAAATCTTGTATTTTTTCATTTTTTTATAGAGCAGTGTCCGGTGAATGCCCAAGTGTCGGGCCGCCTGGCTCTTGTTGTAACCGCAAACTTTCAGCGCATATTGGATCGCTTCTTTTTCAGCCTTTTGCTGGACCTCTCGAATGGAAGCCGGCTTGCCGCCCTTGTGGCCCTGGCCCTTTTGATGAATATGAAAGGGCAGATCGGTCAGACGAATCATGCGACCCTCCATGGATGCCAGGGATCTCTCCAAGGCGTTGGATAGTTCTCTGACGTTTCCGGGCCAATCGTAGCCGATCAATGCCCGGCGCGCCTCGGCATCGATGGCCGGCATGGGCAGATTGGCATCCCGGGTCAACAGTTCAAGCAAGTGTTGGCTCAATTCGATGATGTCTTCGCGCCGCTCTCTCAGTGGCGGAATATGCAGCCGAATGACATTCAACCGGTAAAAGAGGTCCTTGCGAAAAACGCCTTTTTCCAGCATCTCTTCCAGGGGCTGGTTGGATGCGGCGATCAATCGGAAATCGGATCGGATGACATGATTTCCCCCAACACGCTCGAACTCCTTGTCCTCCAGCACACGCAGCAGCTTGGGTTGCATCTCCATGGGCAGGTCACCGATCTCGTCCAAAAAGATAGTTCCCTGGTGGGCCAATTCAAACTTACCGGGTTTGCCCCCCGGTCGTGCGCCGGTGAAGGCCCCCTTTTCATATCCAAACAGTTCGGATTCCAACAGGTCTTTGGGTATAGCGGCGCAGTTGATCCGTACGAATGGATAGAGCTTGCGCTCTCCGGCCTGGTGGATGGCCTGGGCGAACAATTCCTTGCCGGTGCCGCTCTCACCTGAAACCAGCACCGGGGATTTGCTGCCGGCGGCATGCAGCGCCTCCTTTTTCAATGCCGCTATCGCATCGCTCTTGCCCTTGATGCTCTCCAAGGTGTAACGGGTGGCGCGCAGATTGAGCAGTTCCTCCTCATAGAGCTGCACTTTGGATTCCAGCAGTTTGAATTCCCGGGCCAGTTTTTGCACATCGCGAACATCTTTAAACATCACCTGTCCGAAAACGGCCACCACCTTCCCGTCTTTGAAAATGGGAATGCGCTGGACCACCATGTTCTGGCCCTTGACCTCATGGGTGCGGTTGATTTCCGGTTTTCCGGTTTTGGCAACGACGTGCATACGGGTGTTGTCCAGCACCTCCGTGCAATGCCGTCCGATCTGGTTGTCCGGATCGATACCGAGAAAACGGCCGTAAGGCTTGTTGAAATGGGTCACTTTCCCCGAAGCATCGGTGACAATGGCGCCGTTGTGAATGCTGTCGAAGATCAGTTGGTAAATTTCCAGTTGCTGCCGGAGTTGGCGAATCTGGGCTGAAGAATCGCTGTTGTCCACCGCTTGGTCCTGGGAGCGACCTCCTTGAACGCCAAGCGATTTAAATTTCATGGAAGATCACCGTATCAAAATTGGTGCATGTTGTCGTTTTGCTACATAGTTTAGTGCATGTTTTTGGGTTCGTCGATAGATAAATACAAAAATTACGGAAGCCCTCTCCTCTGCTAAACCCATATCATTCACTGAAAAGTTGCTCAACCTTCAATATTATCCTTGGACGATGGAATGGATGGCCCGAAGTTTGCGTTAAAATCTGCATCCCCCTGGTGAGACAGCATCCAAAAAAGCAACATTAAATTAAGGAGCGGCAATGGAAATTCGGGAACCCGACATTAGCGCCGAAGGGATACTGATATTAGATGATGGTCAATTCCAGACGGGAAACGTATGCCTGGTGTCCGGGTGCGCAACCGGCATCGGCCGCGCCTGTGCCGTGGCGGCCGCCGCCAACCAGCTCATGGTCGTGGGTCTGGATGTAAATGAAGAAGAGGCCAACAAAACCCAGCAAATGGCCCGGCAAATGGGAGGGCAGATGATTTTTCTGCCCACTGACCTGACCCGTGACAAAGATATCAAAACGGCGGTGAACGAAGCCGCCAAATTGGGAACCATTAAATTTTTGCTCAACATTGCCGGGATGCAGCACATCGATACCATCGAAAAATTCCCCATGTCCAAATACGACCTCATGCAGCGGATTATGCTAAGGGCCCCTTTTCTATTATCCAAATTGACGATTCCTCATATGAAAGCCAGCGCGGACGGCATCGGCGTTATCGGGAACATGTCCTCGGTGCATGGCCACATCTGCACACGCAACAAGCCGGTCTACAACATCACCAAATTCGGTTTGCGCGCCCTCTCCCAGTCCATCTCAGCAGAGGGCGAAGGTAAGATCCGCTCTTTCACGGTCAGTACGGGTTTTGTCAAAACCCCGTTGGCGTTGCGTCAAATACCCGCCCAGGCCAAGCAGCGGGGGATCACGCCCGAAGCCGTGATCCGCGATGTCATGATGGGAGCCTCGCGCGTCAAGGAGATGATGACCCCCATCGAAGTCGCCAATCTTTTCATCTTCGGCATGTCCCACCACGGCAACTACCTGGTGGGCGGTGATATGTTGTTCGACGGTGGTATGGTGCTGACATACTGACGGGAACCTAATCTAAAGATTAAGGATCCGGGTGGATCCGTCACGACCATGATGTTTAAGACCTATTATTATACGATATTGGCCGCCGCAGGCCTGTTGTCTATGGGCTGCACGGCGCATATCGGCAAGACCCACATCACTTTTCCAGAAGATTGTATTGAGAGGCTGGAGCGGCAAATGAAAAATGCACCGAAAAAGCATTACCTTCTTACCATGGACGGCCAGAAGGTACCCCTGGATCAATTCTTCCTAAAATGCCATGTCCATATGCCGGTGTGCTCGCTTCCCGAAAAATTTTACCACTGGAAAAATGAAGTCAAAACCGTTACATCCAAGACAGAGCATGGCAAAGTGACCCATAAGGTCCGGATCTACTACAACTACCTCTCCACCTGTAAGCCCGATCAGATCGATCCGGAAAAAACCCACGGAGACATCGCTGAATTCTACGACGCCAAAGGTGAATTTATGGGATTGGCGGTTTACGCGGGCAACGGTCTTTACTTCCCGTTGCCCTACGACAATTACAGCGGCCGTGAAAAACTGCAGCTCCATTTGAAGGACCCCGCACAGCATCTATTGAATCCTGCACCGGCCAGGTTTGGATTCGGTCGCTTCAGGTGGCCCGAGGCATAGACGCAACTGCGGCCCGCACGGCTTTTTATAGAGACATTGATAGTGCTTTCAGGTCGTATTAATTTACACACAAGAGGAGGTAGGCAATGAAAATGACGGTATCCCCAAAATGGATAACTTGTATCGTGGCGGTATGTTTTTTAGCTACGGCAATGTTGGTGGGTTGTGGTGACTCAGGTCAAAAACCGGCTGCGCCCGCCGCGGAAGAGTCCGAATCCTCGGCCAATACGAAAAAAGTGCTTTTAAAGGTACCCATCTGCTTTGCCACCAGCCTTCCCGGATTGGGATCAACCATCAAATGGATCGAAGATCGCATTGAAGTGGCCAGCGGCGGCTCGGTGGTCGTAAAGGTGTATGAGCCGGGCAAACTTGTGGCCCCTTTTGAGATTCTTGAAGCGGTATCCAAAAACAAGGTCAACGCCGGCTACAGTATCTCAGGGTATTGGGAAGGCAAGATTCCGGGCGCTTCGATTTTCTCCACAGTGCCCTTCGGACCCGAAGCCGGAGAATTCCTGGCCTGGATGTGGTACGGCAACGGCCGTAAACTTTACCAGAAGATGTACGATGACACCGGTTTCAATGTGCATGTGATTCCATGCGGCATCATTGCCCCCGAAACTTCGGGATGGTTTGCTGAGCCCATCAAATCCGTGGATGATCTAAAAGGCTTGAAGATGCGCTTTTACGGTCTAGGTGGAAAGGCCATGCAGAAACTGGGCGTTTCGGTGAGCCTGCTTCCGGGCGGCGAGATTTTCCCGGCTCTGGAAAAAAAGGCTATCGACGCCACCGAGTTCTCCATGCCCGCCATCGATGCACGCCTTGGATTTTACAAGGTGGTCAAGAACAATTACTTCCCCGGCTGGCATCAACAAGCCACCTTGTTTGAACTGCTGATCAACAAAGAGGTGTGGAACGGTCTGAGCGAAAGCCAGAAAATGATTATCGAAATGATGTGTGTTGCCGCTACGGCCGACTCTTTTGCCTACACCGAAGCCATCCAGGGCCAGGTGATCAAACAGAACGTGGAAGACCGCGGCGTAAAGCTGCATTACTGGTCCGACGATATGCTCAACACCTTCCGTAAGGCATGGGAAGAAGTGGCTGCCGAACTGAGCGCCTCCTCACCCATGTTCAAGGAAGCCTGGGAGGATCTGAGCGCGTTCAGAAAGGAGTATCGCTACTGGCAGACCTATGGATTCCTGCCACGGCCCAAAGCGCCGCAGGGTGAATAACCACCCGCAAAGCCGGTGGTGGCTTGGATTGTTTTTGATCAAACCACGTGCTTTGCACACCAGCTAAAGCCGCCCCATTCGGAACAGGGAACGCCCATGGCAGCATCATGCGGCATGCAGCGTTCCTTGTCCGACGGCGACAGCAAACCCGAAAAGGGAAACCGTTATGACCAGCGAAAATGAGAATCAAATGCTTCCCAGCCGTTTCGGTGACATTCTCGACGGTGTCATCCGCCGAATCGGGCACGTCGTCATGTGGACCAACGTCATTTTAATTGTGGTGATCATCCTTCAGGTCGTCCTCCGGTACGGCTTTGGCCGGGGACTGGTGGTGTTGGAAGAATTGCAATGGCATTTGTACGCCATCGGCATCATGTTCGGTGCGTCCTATTCCCAAATGCTCGACGCCCACATTCGCGTGGACATCATCCATGCACGTTTGTCCGAAAAATGGAAGCTGCGCTGGGACCTGTTCGGCATCCTGTTTCTCCTGTTGCCCTTTATTGTGGTCATTTTCCTTCAAAGCCTCGACTTTGTGGCCGAATCCTGGCGTCTGGGCGAGCGTTCCGATGCACCGTTGGGACTGCCCTGGCGGTGGGCCATCAAATCCGTAATACCGATCTCATTTGCCCTGTTGGGGATTGCCACCATTTCGCGCGCGGCCCGCATCATCACCAACCTGGGGAGGGTTTAGTCGATGGAATTCAATGACTATCTCGTCATCGCCATGTTTCTGACGTTTGTGGGCTTGTTGTTCACCGGCTATCCCATCGCCTGGGTGCTGGGAGGGGTGGCCTGCCTCTTTACCCTGGTGGGGTACTACTCCGATCGATGGTTTGGAACCGTCACCGGGCTCGACTATCTCACCCTTGGATTGTCGGTGAATCGTATTTATAAATTCATGGACAACTGGGTGTTGGTGGCCCTGCCCATGTTTATTTTCATGGGTTTGATGCTGGACCGCTCCGGCATCGCCGAAGGCTTGATGAAGTCCATGCAAAACCTGTTCGGCAAAGTCCGCGGCGGACTGGCCGTGACGGTGACCACCATCGGCATCATTCTAGCCGCATCAACGGGCATTATCGGCGCCTCCGTGGTCCTGCTGGGACTGCTCTCCCTGCCGGCCATGATGAAGCAGGGATATTCCAAACAACTGGCATTGGGCACCATTGCCAGTTCCGGCACCCTGGGCATCTTGATCCCTCCCAGCATCATGCTGGTCATCATGGCGGATCAGTTGGGGCTGTCGGTGGGGGATCTCTTTATGGGGGCGCTGCTGCCGGGGGTTGTTTTGGGCGTCCTGTATATCGCGTTTATCCTGATCTTTTGCCTGGTCAAACCGGATGCCGCCCCACTGGACCCGGAACGCAAACCCCTTGAGTGGAGGATGCTCTTGGATGTGTTGAAACATATCCTCCCTCCGGCCCTGCTGATCCTGGCCGTACTGGGATCTATCTTTGCGGGCATCACCACCCCCACTGAGGCCAGCGGCGTGGGCGCCCTGGGGGCAACCATCCTGGCCGCCGCAAACAAGAAGCTGAACCGCAAAGTGCTGGTTGAGGTCACCAGGTCCTGCTTCAATACCACGGCGTATATTTTTGCCATATTTTTAGGGGCCACCTGTTTCGCCCTGGTCCTGAGGTCCCTGGGGGGCGATGAATTCATCGAACGCTTGCTCACCAACATCCCCCTGGGGCCTTACGGCATCATGGCCGTTATCCTGGCCTGTATCTTTTTGCTCGGCTTTTTTCTGGATTGGATCGAGATCACCCTGATCGTGCTGCCGTTGATAGCACCGGTGGTCTCGTCACTGGGATTCAAGATCGACGGGCATGGTGTGATCGACAACCCGGAACTGATCTGGTTTGTCGTGCTCATCGCCGTCAGCTTGCAGACCTCTTTTCTCACCCCCCCTGTGGGATTCGCGCTCTTCTATTTAAAAGGAATCTGCCCGGATAATGTGGAACTGGTGGACATCTACAAAGGCGTGGTTCCGTTTATCGTTCTACAGCTCATCGGACTGCTGATCGTCGCTTTGTTCCCGCAGTTGGTCATATGGCTGCCGGCAGTCGCCTACGGATAGTTTTAGAAGCCGGAGAGCTCCAGATCCGGTGTTGCCAAGGGATCGCAGTAGCGTAACTACGGCTTCACCCTTGGCGCCTTGGCTCTGGAGCTCTCCGGCTCCTAAAACGGCCGGTATTAGTGCAAAACGCTCCAGATCCGGTGTTGCCTAGGGATCGCAGTAGCATACTACGGCTTCTCCCTTGGCAACGCGGGATCTGGAGCTCTCCGGACCCTAAAACGACCTTTAAATTCAGGGAGTTTACCATGAAAAAAATACGGTCTTCCGGTAAAATAACGCTTCTTGGTCTGATTTGGGCCATTGTTTTTTCATGGGCGTCTACATGCCCTGCCGCCCCCTATTCCCTGGGTATCGCATTAGGGTTGAGCGGCACGGGTGAGCCATACAGCCGAGAGGCCCTTGAAGGCATCGAACTGGCGGTTACCGAGATCAATGCCAAAGGCGGGCTGCTGGGGGCCCACCCCATTCAACTGGCCATTCGGGATACCCGAACAGAGCCGGAGATTGCCAAAAAGGTCGTACAAGAGCTCATCGAAAGTGAAAAGGTCCTATGCGTCATCGGCACCTATTCCAGCGCCACGGCGCTGGCCGTCAAGCCGCTGTTGAGAAAGGCGCGCACTCTGCACATTGCCCCCGTCAGCAATTCGGAACAGATCACCATGCAGGACCCCAGCCCCTATACTTTTTCCGTTGTGCCCAACACCTACATGATGGCCAAAGGGGCCGTTCTGGGGGTTGCCGCGCTGGCCAGGGAAAAGGGGTGGACCAAATATGCCACCATTGCATCCAACTATGCGTGGGGCCAATCCAGCCAACAAGTTCAGGTCGATCAGCTCAAGGCGGTGGCCCCAAATATTGAGTTGGTGGGCGCCTATTGGCCCAAACTCGGTCAAACCCGGTTCAATTCCTTCATTGTGGACATCCAGGCCCGCAAACCCGACTTTGTGCTCTCTTCCATTGCCGGCGCCGACAACCGTTATTGGATGAGAGACGCCAGGGACTACCGCTTGTTCAAGACGGTGGCCCACCCCGGTGGTTTGATCAGTTTAACCGAGTTGATCGAACAGGCCAGTTCCATTCGGCGGGGAACATACGGCCGCTGCCGCGCACCTTTTTTCGCCCACCTGGACGTCCCCTTGATGGCTGCCTTTGTGGCGTCTTACCGGCACCGCTACGGGCGCTATCCTTCCGACTGGGCTGTTTTGGGGTATGACGCCGTTCAGGTGCTGAAACAGGGTGTGACAAAGGCCGGGAGTATTGAAACGCAGCAGGTCAGAAACGCTATGCAGGGAATGACCGTCCAAACCACCCGGGGCCAACTGTTTTTCCGGAAAATCGACAACCAGCTGAGCTGTTCGGTTTACTTTGGACGTGTGGCCGATGATCCCGGATACCCATTCCCCATCTACCATGGCCTTATTGAAATCAAGGCCCCCCGCAACTGGCGGCCGGAAAAAGAGATTTTGGACGCACGCAGCAAGTAGGGCATTCCGGTTCTTTACAAAACACTTAAAACTCATCCGCAGACCGGTTTCAATATGTTTCTGCGCCGAATCAGAGGCTAGCTGGAGGTTTTTGGCAAGGCGCATAGGACATCATCCAACCAACCGGAATATGGAAGCCGGACGCTTTATAGATTTATCCCTTATGACGCTAAATCTTGGTGCCGTAATCGAACCATAAATGGACGTCATTGATCAGATTCTGGTAGTCGGACGCCAGGTGGCTGTACATCCGGGCATTTTCAATGGCAATGGCGCTGATATCCGCCAGGCCGGTGGCAAATTCCATTTCGATCTCCTCAAAGGTCCGCTGCTCAGCCGTATAGAGACGAAGCACGCCGATCACGTTTTGTTTAACGGATAGGGGAATGGAGAGAATCGATGCGATGCCCTCTTTACGCGCTTCATCAGGGTATTGAATTCCCGGATCATCGGTCGCATTGCGCACAAAAACAGTTTCGCCCTTTAAGGAGGCGATGATGCTTCTTTCGGCATCCACCGGCCCTTTGTTGATATACGCGTCACTCATCCCAAAGGAGGAGCCGACTTTTAGGGTTTTGTCGAGTCTATCCAGCAGATAGATGATGCAGCCCTTGGCGTTGAGCATTTTGGCGGCATTTTCGGCAATTAGCATAAGGATCTTGTTCAGCTCCAATGATTCGTTGATTTTGCTGCAAACCTCACGAAATAGTTTGAAATAGAGCATCTCCTTGCTTTCCATGGCTTCACCTCCCTTTTTGTAGGGTTTTACGAAGACCTAAATGATAATATATCACAACTATCCGGCATTGAAAACGAGCCCCCAAGCTGAAGATGAGCGCACAAAATTGACTCACTCAGAAAGTTCGTGACATAAATATAGAATTTATTTATGGGAGGGAATATGAAACCAAGGTGAAATCCATACCTTCTCGTTTCAATTTACCGCCTGCGTGCTCCTGAAACCCCTTTTTTGGAAAGTGCATGCATGAATGTCACTCCCCATAAACCTAAGCTTCGTGAGCAGCAGGTTGCTCCACGTGTTTGCCTGCCGAACGTTATGGGAAAGCTGCCGATAATCCCCTTGATGCTGTCAAGCTGTCTCTGTATCTCACTGGGATTCGTACTGTTTGCCTTTCACCTGCTCCTGGTTCCCGGGATGTTGTCGGCGGACAATGTAAAGCGCCCTTTTAAGGTTGAGGTTCCAGCCAAAATCGCTGCGCCTGGCACTGAGAAGATGCTTGTCGACTATGTTACTCTGAATCGAGCGAAACGAAAATGGTTGCTTTGCGTGTTCTTTCCCCACATGAAGGACTCGTACTGGCTGGCAGTGAACTTTGGTATCGCAGATGAGGTGAAGCGCAAAGAGGTTCAGATGCGCCTTTATCAGGCCGGCGGCTACGATAACTTACAGGTACAGATCGATCAGATCAAGAAAGCTGTGGCAGCGGGTGCGGACGGCGTCATCATCGGAGCCATCTCATACGATGGGCTGAACCCTCTGGTTGCAGCGCTTCACGCCAGAGGTATTCCGGTCATAGATGTCATTAACGGCATGTCCACTGAGCAGATATCTGCCCGTTCGCTCGTATCCTTTGAAGAGATGGGCTATTATGCAGGAGACTATATTGCCCGCCGGCATCCCAAGGAGAGCCCTCCGGTAAAGGTCGCTTGGTTCCCGGGACCAAAAGATGCCGGATGGGTGAAGGCAGGGAATAAAGGATTTCTAAAAGCATTGGCTGGAAGCGCGGTTGAGATCGCAGCCGTTCGTTACGGCGACACCGGCAAAATCACTCAGACGGCATTGTTGGAAGATGTTCTCAACGCTCACCCGGATATCGACTATGTGGCGGGAACGGCCGTAACCGCCGTGGCGGCGGTCAGAGCACTGCGTGCCCGCGGCTTGACCGATCAGATCAAGGTGATGGCGTATTACTTTACTCCGGAAGTTTACCGTGAGATCAAGCGTGGACACATCCTGGGTGCGCCAACCGACTCGCCGGTAATTCAGGGACGCATCGCCGTTGACCAGCTTGTACGTATCCTTGAACATCAGCCATTCATGAAACAAGTCGGGCCACGCATCCAGGTGATCGACAAAGACAATATCAATACCTTTGAACGTACGACGTCTCTCGCACCCAGCGGTTTTCGGGCAACCTATTCGGTGAACGTTCAATTGAGGACGGAGTAAAAAAGATGACCCTACGTCAAAAAGCGGTAGTCGTATTTTTCATATCGTCGCTGGTGGCGGCGCTTTACGGCGTCAATCATTGGGGTGTCGTCATCAGGCACCAGGCCGTCGAGAAATGGTTGGAAAAGGCAAACGACGACACCCAACGTATCACAGCCACAAGCCTTAACTGGCTCTCATTATTTCAGACACAGCTTCGCGGTATCGCAGCGCTTTTTTACGGCTCACAGGAAGTTACCCAAGATGAATTCCTGAACGCCATATATCTCGTTGAAGGAGTGGAAGTCGAGGCCATGGTTCCTCTGACAATGATAGCGTACGCCGAACAGCAAGCCTCTGCCGGCCATCCACAGAACGACAGGGCCTCCGCCAATCGATTTCCAGTCACCCTCAGTTCTGATGTCAGCGGGCCACTGAGTATCGGCACCGACCTTGCCGACCATCGTCAGATCTGCTCCGTCATACAATCCGCTCTCATGCATCCGGAAAAGGTGATTCAGGGACCGGTTTTCAGGGGGGAGAACGACCAAATCTTCACAGCTTTCTCTTTGACGGCTCCGAATGCCGGAAAACCCGGAGCTTTGATCTCGATTGTCAACATCAGCAACTTCATCGTTGACTTGGGTATTCTCTATATACCGGAAGGTTTGAATCTGCGAATTGTGGAAAGAAGTGTAGAGGGAAAAAAGGATTCTGATAGGATTATCCACGGAGGTCAAGCAGCACCCGTACAAGCTGTAGCAACGGCATACTTTCCAACCCAAAGCGGCCAGGCACACTGGGATTACTTCTGGGATATTCTTCCCGATTACGCCGGCGGGCCGGCGACTGCCTTGGGGACAGTGATACAGTTAGGCGGCAGTGCCTTGGTTCTGGCTTTTTTTGCAATCATCGCATTTCTCCAGCTGCGGAATTTCCAGGTTAATCGTATAGTGGCCAAGCGCACGGAGGAGCTCATTGAGATGACTCAAGCTGCCGAAGCAGCCAATGCAGCCAAGAGCGACTTTCTGGCCCGCATGAGCCACGAGATCCGCACGCCTCTCAACGCAGTCACCGGCCTAACCACTATCGTGCTCAAATCGGAACTTTCGACCGAGCAGCGCGGCTATTTGAACAAAGCGCAGATCGCTTCCAACAACCTGTTGCATGTAATCAACGATATCCTCGATTTTTCCAAGGTGGAGGCCGGCAAGTTGGATCTGGAAAGACATCCTTTTGAGTTGGACCAGCTCTTGGAGCAGTTGACCGACCTGGTCGGTAACCAGGTCGGCCAAAAGGATGTGGAACTGAGCTTTGCCGTAGCCCAACGCGTGCCAAGGCAGGTGACCGGCGATGCCGGCCGGTTGATCCAGGTGCTGACCAACCTGGTTGGAAATGCCATCAAGTTCACCGACCGGGGAGAGATCGTGGTGGGAGTAGATCTGGATGATGAGGCCCCCAAAGAACAAGACCAAACAGCCCTTAAATTCCGGGTCAGCGACACCGGAGCGGGCATCAACAGCGATCTTCTGCCCAAACTGTTCGATCCCTTTACCCAGGTCGACGACTCTCTGACCCGCAGGCATGAAGGCACCGGCTTAGGGTTGGCCATCTGCCGGCATCTGGTGAAGTTGATGGGGGGGCGTATCTGGGCCGAAAGCACACCAGGTAAAGGCAGCACCTTTTACTTCACAGTAATGCTGGAGGCTCGAAGGGAACTGTCAGAGGCTGTAAGGCCACGCCGCGCACAGGAACCGGATGAACCGTCCTTCCAGCGCCTGGCCGGTCACCGCGTACTGGTGGTGGAAGACAGCGAATTGAACATAGATGTTGCCGTTGCCTTGTTGGAGGAGACGGGGCTGACCGTAGAGACCGCCGAAAACGGCCGGGTGGCCGTAGACAAGGTAATCAAATCGCCAAGGGGATACTACGATGCGGTGCTCATGGACATCCAGATGCCGATAATGGACGGCTACGAAGCCACCCGGCACATCCGCGTCTGGGAATCAAAGTTTCAATATGAATCCCCTGACTTTTCAGCCTGCCGATCACCGATCACCGATCACCGAATACCGATCATTGCCTTGACCGCCCATGCCATAAAAGGCGAAAAAGAAAAGTGTCTCGCAGCCGACATGGACGATTATCTTTCCAAGCCCCTTGACGAGCGGGAGATGCGCCGGATGCTGCTTAAGTGGATTACATCCCGACAGGAAGAACGGGGCGCTTCTAATTAGCTTTCAGAACGCCCGCTTTTTTAAAAAACCGCCGAATGCAGTCCCAGTAGCCGAACCAGTCCGCAGGGCCGTCATTGTGTCCGAAGTCATCGAGATACAACTCGGACTGGGAAATCCGGGCATGCAGCTCTTTTGCATGCTGAACCGGAACGATCCGGTCCCTTGTGCCGTGGATGATGAACACCGGCCCCTCATATGCGTTCATCGCGGATAAGGTGTCATAATTGTCCGACAGAAGAAAATCCGGTGCCCCGTGGGCCATAGCTTTAATGCTGGAAAAAGTGGACTCGAGAATAACCGCCGCCGGCCGGCAATATGCCGAAATATCCGCTAAAACGGCGCCGCCCAAAGAACGGCCGTGGAACACGATACGCTTGGGATCGACACAGGGTATGGATGCAAGCTTGTCATAAAACCGGAGGTAATCGGCCCGTATGCCCACCCTTGAGGGTTTGCCCGCACTGCGGCCATAGCCGCGATATTCTCCCAGCATCACCGTAAAGCCCATGCGGTGGTAAACCTTCACCCGATCCATGTAATAATCGATCAATTCACGATTGCCGTGGGCGATCATTACGGCCGGCCCAGGGTGCCGGTCACTTGCGCCTTTGCCTTTGATGATCCAGCCTTCAACCCGACCTTGACCGGTTTCCAGCCAGAACCGTTCCAGACCGGTTACATGCTTTGGAAACGACGGCACATAATCGATCTTGTGGGGCTGAAAGATCAGGCGTCGTGCAGGATGGGTGCATGCCAAGGCATTGGTGAGCAGACAGGCCGCCAGGGCAACCATCGGTAAACAGACGCCTGCACGCAGACAGCCGATTTGTTTATTATTTTGTTTCTGGATAGGCCAATTTGTCATCCACTTTATAGGTCCAGGGCAAGCCCTCGTTTTTCCAGCCCCCCATGGTGCGTTTACCATTAAAAGCGCTGTCCGTATTCTTAATTTTATCGCCCTCGAAGCCTCCCAACATATTATAGATTTTATTTGTCGGCCAACCGGCTTTTGCGGCTGCATCGGCGGCAGCGCATGAACGTGCCCCGCTTCTGCACATGAAGATCAATGTGTCGGTTTTTGGGTCGAAGCGTAATTTTAGATCTTGGGCGAACGAATCATTCATGGCCATGCCGTATCCTTTGGTGGTGTGCTTGCCCGTCCAGAATTTAACCGGTACATGATGTGCCATTGTAGGATGCCCGACGAGCACATATTCCGCTCTTGTGCGTACATCTATAATGAAAGTATGGGCATCGGCCTTAATCATTTTCAAGGCTTCGGAAGGACTCACATCACTACCGGCATGGTCCTTTTTTTTCGCGGTGTATTGATAGGAAGTGCCGGCAACCACAGCTGGAATTGAGAAGAGAAGTGTCAATGTCAACAGAACGGAAACAATTTGAATAGTTTTGCGCATGATATCTCCTTTTCTTTGAATGCAGCGACAATTATAAATGGTGGATGGGTGGAGGCCACTGTAGATCAGCACACTACCCGCTCCAGGTTAAAAACCAACTGATAAGCTTAGATAAAATGGCTGATATCTTTTGGCTGACTTCTTCTTACGGTGTTGAGTAAGGTGATGATTCTCACCAAAAATAGCGAAAATAAGAGTATCAAAATCCTATAAATTGATCAAGCTTTTTATTAGGATAACCGTTATCGGGTCTACAGCGTGTTTGGCAAAATGGGAAAACCATTCGGTGCCGGAAATCGGCCTTTCCTTCACGAACCATGCATGGATAGTTTTTAAATCCGCCCTTTATCTGGCGGCTGCAACCGTAACCATGGTTTGTGTCTGAAGTACTTCGCGTGAATCTCCTATGCTTGGTCATACTGCAAACGTTTTACTGCTTATTAAAAACGGTGTCTGTGGTTTTACAGGGAAAATTGCAGATTTGAAAGCTGTGATCGAACCCTACCACATGTTTGAAATCCAACATGCCTACCACCATATCTTGTGTTTGGCCTTTTGATTCAATTGGTTTGTTGTGATAGCAGATACCCCAGGTTTTTGAGATGACCATTTCTTTGTGATATCCATCCCGTATTCCATTTTTAGAACATTGATTAAAGCCATTGACAGTGCCCAAATAAGTAAGCCAACTTACTTCAGGGGAATTCCCCATAAGCAAACAAATTGATAGGAATTGTCCTCCTGTGAAAAGCGGTCGATTATTTGACTTATCAGATATTTATGGTATTAATGATGGATCGGATATAAAATCACAGGTTGGAGCAAATGCCCACCAAATTGGCAAAACTACACAAAATCGTGCACAAAGTGGGAAATTCCCACTAATAGCTATAGCTATATGCTGAAGAAATTTATCCAATGAATAATCTGCCGAGCCCAACACCGAAACAGATAGATGATGCAAGAAGATTGCTTAGAAAAAGAAATATTTGTCTATTAATGGTGATTCTGTATACGCCAATTTTTTTGTATTTGATAATTATACCTTCGCAATTAATAAGAGTAATTGCTTTTTTGTTTTGGATAGTCATATTAGCGCCTGGATTTAATGTGATATTTGCTAAATGCCCTCGATGCAATAATATGTTTTTTTCTATGAGTTTAATTACAGATGGTTTTACATTGAAATGTGTACATTGTGGATTGAGTGGTAAAAAAAATAAAGATGGCATATAATATTTGCCTTCATAAAGGACCGCGCTTGTCTCGCGGCTTGTGAGGGTTAGGAGCATAAATGAATTATACAATTCATTGGGAAGAAAACGGAGCGACAGTTTGCTTCTTTGGAGAATTCAATAATAAAGTAAATGACTCCGCTAATTATGAATTTTACACGGATCCAAAAAGCGTAAATGTCAAATATATTAACCGGTTATCCATAAAGCTCAAGTTGCAGGTATCGGATTTTATGCCAGGCCGGCGCAGAGGCCGGCCCTACGCTAATCACTCCGATCCCTGGCGTTTTGAGGGTTCCCGGGTAGGGTCGGGCTCTGTC
>JASFER010000111.1:0-17648 GCA_050124755.1 Desulfobacteraceae bacterium | reverse complement strand
CGCCGGTTCAATCCTGCGCGCCCCCCCACCGGTGACACCGGTTGGCCGATCAGGGCGTTGAACAGGGTCGACTTGCCGGTGGAACCGCCCCCGCAGATGGCCGCCACCAGCGGCATGTCGTGTTGAAACCGGGGCAGCAGCTTGCGGTCAAGGGTCCGGTGCCAGTGGGGGAAGTTCTCCCCCAGATCCACATTCAACGCTTCCGCTGCCCTGGGCAGGTTTTGGCGCAGGTTCTTAAGGGCTTCAAAAGTCTCCGGATTGATTGGCATGATCATTAAATTATCATGCTTTTCAACGTTTGCAAGACTTACCCGTCATAATCCGAATAATCAGTGCAGTTCCCGGGTTTTGTAGAATTGGATGTCCGGCCATTGCTCCATGCAATGGTTGAGCTGCCACTCGCTGGTGGTTAGATAGGAGAGGCTGCCTTCGGCATCTTTGGCCAGATTGCCCATGTTGCGTTTTTCAAACTCCGCCAATTTTTTGGAATCGTCACACCCCACCCAGCGGGCTACGTTGTAATCCACCGGCTCATAAACGGCATCCACGCCGTATTCGGATTTGAGTCGGGCCATGGTCACATCAAACTGCAATACGCCCACTGCGCCCAGGATATAGTCGCTGCCCATCAGGGGGCGAAAGACCTGCACGGCCCCCTCTTCGGAGAGCTGGATCAACCCTTTGTTGAGCTGTTTGGCTTTGAGAGGGCTTTTGAGCCGAACCCGTTTGAAATGCTCCGGGGCAAAATTGGGGATGCCGCTGAATTTCAACGCTTCCCTGTCGGTAAACGTATCGCCGATTTTGATGGTGCCGTGGTTGTAAATGCCGATAATGTCGCCGGGATAGGCCTCGAATACATTCTCCCGGTCCTGGGCTTTAAATACGGTGGCGTTGGCAAAGGTGATCTCCTTGCCGATACGGTGGTGCTTGACTTTCATGCCGCGGTTATATTTGCCTGAGCAGATGCGCACAAAGGCGATGCGGTCCCGGTGGGCCGGATTCATGTTGGCCTGAATCTTAAAGGTGAAACCGGAGAAGGCCTCTTCATAGGGCGAGACTTCCCTGGTCAGGGCGGCGCGCGGTCCGGGGTGGGGTGCCATCTCAACAAATGCGTCCAGCATCTCTTTAACGCCGAAATTATTGATGGCGCTGCCGAAAAATACAGGGGTCTGGCTGCCTTTTAAAAAATGATCCATATCCAGCGGGTCGGTGGCCCCTTCAATGAGTTCCACATCTTCTCTGAGTTCATCGGCCTGGCTGCCGATGAGTTCGTCCAGCCGCGGATCGGACAGTTCCGTGATCACGATGCCCTCGCCACCCACCGTATCGCGGCCGGGCTCAAACAGATGCAGCTGTTTCTGAAAAAGATTGTAGACGCCTTTAAACCGGCTGCCCATGCCGATGGGCCAGGAGAGCGGCGTGCATTCCACCTGCAACTTGTTCTCGATTTCATCCATAATGTCAAAAGGCGCCAAACCGTCGCGGTCCAGTTTGTTGATAAAGGTGATGATGGGAGTATTGCGCATGCGGCAAACCTCCATCAGCTTTTCGGTTTGGGGCTCCACGCCTTTGGCGCTGTCGATGACCATCAGGGCGCTGTCCACCGCCGTGAGCACGCGGTAGGTATCTTCGGAAAAATCCTGATGGCCGGGGGTGTCCAGCAGGTTGATCTCATAACCCCCATAATTGAATTTCATCACCGAGGTGGTGACGGAAATGCCTCTCTGCTGTTCGATGGCCATCCAGTCGCTGGTGGCGTGCCGGGCCGCTTTCTTGGCCTTTACGGCGCCGGCCACTTGAATGGCGCCGCCGAAAAGCAGCAGCTTTTCGGTCAAGGTGGTTTTGCCGGCATCGGGATGGCTGATAATGCCGAAGGTTCGACGGCGGTCGATCTCTTTTTTATAGTTGTGTTTCATGGGATATAAATTTTTCACTCCTGAATTACCGCTTCTTTTTGGGTTTGTTCAACTCCTCGAGGAAATGGGCGGTGTGGTTGCGGTACTGCATGGCCACGTGATGGTTGTAGACCACTAACATATCGTCGTCCCTGGCCGTGATCTGGCGGTCTTCGTTGTTGAACAGGTCGAAAGTGCGGTTGATGATTTCATCGGCTGAATAGATATGATTCCGGTAATCCAGCACATAGTGCAGATCGACACGACGCTTTTCGTTGCCCCATGCCAAATGGCGCAGGTAGTCGCGGATGTCGTCTATTTTTTCCTTTAAGTTCTTGATGGAGAGCCGGTTGAAATGCTCGTCAAAGGCTGAGAAATAGATGTTGGCCGGAAAAATGGGCTGCATGGCCAAAGTTCGGTTGAAGGTCTGCCTGGCCAGCTCCTGGGCTTTGTTTTTGATTTTGCGTGTGAGAAAGGGATCCTTCAAGGGCGCTGTGTCGATCTTGAACGGTTTCCCGAATTTGATGGAGAGCTCGCCTTTGCGTTTATCCTGGCAAAAGCGTTTGACAATATACCCCAGATCTTTGAGGTAGATTTTGCTTTTGCCGGCCCCTGCTTCCTGCAGGCGCAGCAATTCCATAAAATTTTCATCCTCCAGTACCGGGGAATAGGCGATGTTTACATCCACGACGTACACATCCACCCCGGTATCCAAAGCGGCCTCAATGTCCATTTGAAAGGGCAGATGATGAAAGCCGTCGAATTTGCCGGTGTAGCTGCGGCCGGTTTTGATGTCATCCTTTTTAATCAGGTCCATCAACCCGGTTTTGACACTGGAATAGCCGGGGAAGGTAACATACATCTCTTTGTTCTTCACCAGATGGTAACGATAAGCCCGGCTCAGGGTGAGAATGTCCTTTTTGCCGACGGACACCTCGGTGCCGTCGGGCATGCGCCGGGTTTCCGGCTCCCGGAACACTTTAAAGGCCCCTCTGGTGGACAGATAATCGGCCAGGCTCAATTTCAGGTCGTCCAGGGCCTCCTTGAATTTCGGGTTGACGAACAGAGGGATAATATCTTGAAAAATATCAATATGTTCAATAAACAGGTTGGCGCCGCCTTCGGTGACTACGCGCATGTCGTTTTCCCGAAACAACACCCCCAACAGGATGAAATCGGCTTCGCTGAGATGGTTGGGTTTGAAGGTGATGGCGCAATGAGGATTTTTGGCCCTTAAACGCTGAATACCCTCCAGCCCCACAACACGCATGTTAAAGGTGTTGCCTCTGGCCAACTGGCAGATGGTCAGCTCCACCGGCCCGACTTCCTGATAGCGATGGGCGATCAGGGGGAATTTGGATTCCATTTTTTTATAAAATTCTTCCTTCATAGGCATACCCTAAGCCTAGCATATCAAAAAAAATAATCCGACTGCAAAACCCCCTTGGAATCGGATCATCATTGGCAAAAATGCTATATTTTGAATGCTGTATGTTACATAGCCGGTTGAGGCTGTCAAGTCGTCAATGATTGACAAGCCCGATCTGGAAGCTAACCTTAATAGCATGATCCAAGCCTCACCAAGGGGGATGGTGCGCCATGCCATGGCAGACAGTTCCCGGCCTGACCGGAAAAGTATATGTGCCCGAGTTTATGCAAGAGGGGAAAAAGCATCCCTGCAAAGATTGCTTTGCCTGTCAGAACTGCAGTGAGGAGCGCTGCACGATTTGCCGGGGGGAGAAGCGTAGCAGGCGATATTCCTGTTCTTCAGAAGATTAGGTCCATATAGACTAAGCATTGCAGCCATGCGGTCCAGTTTACATTTGCGCTGCCGGCTTTCTTTTTTATCCAAACCTTAATGACTTTATACGAAACCATCAAGCAAAGGTGTTCAATCGATTTTTATATAACGCTGCTATCTTAAAAGTTTAAGCGGGCGGGGATAAGCCCCATAAACGCTTAATGATATGTAGCAGATTTTTTTGGTTTCGCTAATATCACCTTCTGAACCGGTCGGGACAGAGCCCGACCCTACGAAAAACCCTCAAAACGCCGCGACCGGAGTGATTAGCGTAGGGCCGGCCTCTGCGCCGGCCGGGTATAAAATCCCATATTCTGCATAGAGATTGCTTATCATTATTCTTAATTAAGCGCTTATGGGGTTTATCCATGCCCCTGCGCAAAAACAGGCAATTTAGCCATATGGGAGTTATCCCCGCCCGCAGAACGGCTTTTCAACCAACCTGAGCTTTGTGGAGAACCGGATAAAATCAAAACGTATATCCCATGGAAAAGTGCACCTGTCCCGGGCTTTCGCCGGGTCGTGGATCAATTTTGTGGCCGTAAAGCAATCCGATGGGACCGATAGGGGTGATATAGCGCAGCCCCAGGCCGGTGGCCCACCGCCATTGATCATCGCCATTCCCATCACCGGACGGCGCCTTTTGGACGGTGCCGGTGTCGACAAACAGCGTCAGCTCCCATTTTTGAGTCAGTGCATAGCGTGCCTCGATGCTGCCGGCCAAAGCCAGACGGCCGCCCACCGGGTCTTTCTCGGCATTGAATCGCAGCAGATTTTCTCCAAAACCGCGTACATCGGTGGTGCCCCCAAGAAAGAAGAGTTGATCTTCGGGAATTTCACCATCCACGCCATAAGGTTGAACGTAGCCGGTGAAAGCGCGTCCGGCCAAGGTCAACCGCTGCTTGGGAGAAAAATAGGTGCGCAGGTCCAGTTTGTATTTGATGAAGTTGTCCAGGGAGCTGTCCAGACCTTTGGATATATCCGCCGCGAGGCTTGCCATGCTTCCCCGGTGCGGTCGAACGAACGAATCCCGGGAATCATAGCGAACGGCAGGGGTGGTCACCCACAGGGTACGGGGTTCGAGGGTTTCAGGATCCACATCGGTGGTGGCGGCATCTTTTTCCCGTAAAAACTGCTCTCGACGTTCATAGCTTATGCCCAAAGCCGTGAAGAACCGTTTGCCCCAGGGACGTGAAAAAGTGAGGTCGCCGCCGGTGGTGTCGGTACCGAAATCCTGGTTGAATTCTTCGCGACGTTCCATGAAGATTCCCAGGTCGGCATTGATGCGTGTCCCCAAAAGACGGGGCTCCACCAGATCGGCATCCACGCGGTATCCGATGCCGCTGATCTCTCCACCCAACCGGATCTCCTTGTTAAGGCCTAAAAAGTTCCGGTCTCCCACCTTGGTGCGTCCATAGAAACCTTTGTCGGTCTGGAAGCCGGCGCCCAATTCGAAAAAGTAGGCGGATTTTTCCACCATAGTCACCAGCAGATGAACTTTGGAGGCCTTCTCTTTTAACCCGATGGAGCGCATTTGAACGGATTGAAACAGGTCCAGGTCGCGCAGCCGGCGCTGGGCCGCCAGTACACGGGCAAGGGAAAAGGGTTCACCCTCATTCAATTGGATTTCGCGGCGCAAAAGGTCGCTTCGGGTGCGGAAATTACCCGCCCAAAAGATGCGTCCAATTTCGACCCGCGGGCCGGGACTAATGTCATAGACGATGTCGGCCCGGGTTCGATCCTCGGAGAAATCAATCCGGGTTTGAACCTGCACGTGAGGAAAGCCTTTGGATGCGATTCTTGCGGAAAGTTCATTTTCGCCGGCCTCGACTGCCTGGGGTCGGAATACGGCGCCGGTTTTCAGGGGGAGGGCGGCCATCAGCCGGTCGACGGCCATGGGGACTTCACCTTCAATCCCAATGCCCCCCACATGGATCCGGCGGCCTTCGTCAATGGAGAGGGTCACCGTCACATGGTTCGTTTTCGGGTCCTTCGCCACCCTGTCGTCGATGCGGGCCCGGTGATACCCATGTTGGTGATAAAGGGCGCCCACGGCGGCAATATCCTCCTGCAGCACAGCAGCGACATAGGCTCCATTATTCAGGCCGTTGGACGGGCGGGTCAGCATCTGGGCCTCAATGGCTTGGATGCTCAACGCTTGGTTTCCTTTGATGGTCACCTGTCGGACAATGTAGCGCCCCCCTTCCCGGATGTTTATTTGCACCCGTCGTTCGGTTGATGGATCCTTATTCGGGGGCAATTGTTGCCATCGGACGCGTACATCGGCAAACCCGGCCTTGAGGTAGCGGCGCCGAATGTTTTGAACACTGCGGCGCAATCCCATGTTGCCGCGGTTGCCCTTTTCAAACACCGTCAAATCTTCTCGAAGCACCGCATTGGAAAAGTGGTGGTTGCCTTCAAATGCGATCCTGTATCTGGGCCCCTCGTCTATTTCGATAAAGAGATCAACGGTTTTACGGTTTGGGTGCTGGTCTGTTTTATAATCAATGCGCACGTCGGCAAACCCAAGTTTGCGATAGTAGATTTCAAGTTTTTGAATGTCCTGCTTGAGCCGGGATTCCATCCAACGGCCGGTGCCCAGCCGGACCGTTGCCCTGCGCCAGGTGGACATCCGGCCTTTGATCAAAGCGTCGGAGAGGGTGCGGTTGCCGGTCAGCTCAAGACGACCCAAGGTGTAGGACGCGCCCTTTTGAATACGGATGGTGACGTCGATATGGCCATCGGCGTCATCTGTTTCCCATGTAATGTCCACCGTGGGATCAATGTAGCCTTCGGTCCGATAGCGCCGTGCAATCAGCCCGGCCTGCTCCTTGATCCGTCCGGGGTCGTAGATGTCGCCCGGAGCAATCGTCATCAAATTGCGCAGGTCGCGTTCAAACAGCGGATAAACACCCTTAAAACCAATGGTCTTGATACGCTGGTAGGGCAGCAGCAGGAAGCTGACCACCACCCCTTGGGCAGTGGGTGAGACCTTTGTGCGCACGTGTCCGAACGCCTCCAACGCCGACACGGCGGCATTCAATTTCCGCCGGGTCAATGTCCCGCCATGTTTCATGGCAATGAGATCACGGACCAAACCATCCCAGTCGAAGCGTTTGTCCCGTTGCCGCGGCACGTCCACCTGGATGACAATCTCATGGATGGTCACGGGACCGCCCGTCCATTGAAGATCATCGGCAACCGCCCATGCCGCGCAGCCCAGAACAACCGCCGCCGATAATACGCTTATTATGTATAATCGAATTTTCAAAATAATTTCATACCGTTGAAGCTGTGAGATTTAAACAGACAGCATTATGACATTGTCAACACTGGCATTGTTTTAAAACCACAGCGTGCCCCCAAGTGGCCGGATTCCTTAAAACTCAATTCGAAAAACCAACTCCCCCCCATACCCCCCTTTAGAGTCCTGAAACCCGCTGGCCAGCAGGTGCTCCAAAAAGCGATATTCGGAAATGGCCCGCTGGACCAGATCATCGCTGGCCGACGCCACTTCGTATTTCACCGTCAGTCGCCGGCTCAGTCTTTTGCCCACGGTCACCTGAACCCGGTCGGCGTTCTCGAGGTCTTCGCCGGCACCGGTCTCCACCTCCAATATGTCCACTCCCGTTTGTTTTTTTACATCCTCGCCCCACGCCGTGGCGATCAGGGCGGTGAGCATTTGCCGTGTGGTTTGGCTGTCGCCGCCCTCTCCCCGGGCCAATTCCCTGCCGGTTCGCCCTAGCAAGATCAGAGAGAGGATGTCATTTTCCGATTCTGCAGGGTCGGAACTGAGTTTGAACAATAATTGATCAGGGGTGCCGGACAGCGAGAGCGAAACCCGCCATTGACGGATATCGGCTTCGGCTACAATGTCCAGTTCGGGCTCGATTTTATATGGGTTGATAAAGTCCACGACACCCCTTTTGACCTCAAAGGATTTGCGCCGGAAAATCACCTCGCCTGCAACCACCTGTGCCCGGCCGCTCAATATGGGCCTGGCCAGGGTGCCGGTGATTCTGAGATCCGGTACGATTTGAAGGTTGGCCAGGTTATTGTCCACCAACAAAGGATTCCGATGGGTGACCGCCACATTGAGCACGGTCTCACCCAACCGGCCGGGAAATGCATAGGTGGTGGGCAGGGGCACGGCGCGCTTTGTCCGGGTGACGGCCGAGAGCAGGTTCATCTTCACGTCCCGGTAGTAGCCGCCTTCCAGCAAAACCAGCTGTCCGGAAAGCGACAGCGTCCGGGCTGCACCCTTGAAGGTCAGATCACCGCTCAGGACCGCATCCATGGTGTCGGCCCACTGCAGGGGCACGGCGCGGGCGTTGAGGGTCAGTTGTCCCCCCACAGGCTGCCACGCTTTTAACTGCATCTGCCCGTTCAGGGTAAAACGGCCCCCATCCATGCGCCCGGATAGATCCTGGACAATGAGTGTACCGGGGGTGATTTCCATGCGGCCGGTGAGCGCTTCAACCTGTTGGCCAAGACCTGGAAATTCAAAGCCGGTTTCAACAAAATCCAATTTAGTCCGCCACTGCATTGCGTTCAGCGCTCCCCAGGCGCGGCCCTCAAAGGCTATTTCGCCCCGGGTATCGCCCAATGTGTCGACAAATGGCGCCAGGGCGGCCATGGGGAGCCGGCCGTCGGATTCAATGCGTAAATCGGCTGGCAAACGGCCTTGGGCGGTGAGGTTGAGAAAACCGTTTTGCAGTAGTGCCAGACGGGAGGAGGGCACCTCCAGGCCGCCGTTTTCCAGCCGGGCGCTCAACCGCGGAGCAGAGATGATGGGCTGGTTTTGATAGCGCAGTTCACAGTTGTGCAGCAATAATTCGGCCTGGATGAGTTCGGGTCGATGCCGGTTTCCCCTGGCCTGCAGCCGGCCGGAGAGCACACCGGTCCAGTCGGTACCGGCCCACAAGGCCAAATAAGGGCTTAAATCGGTACCGTCAAAATGGGCCTGAAGATCGAAATCCCCATTGCCCAGCCGGACATCTGCGGTGAGATTGAAATTCAGATCGGCCGTCAGCGTCAACCGGCGTCCGAGAATGCTCCCCGTCAAATGAAAATCGTCCCACGGCTGATGGTTCAGTCGTGGATCCCGAACGGTGAGGTCGGCGTTCATTTGAGGATTGTCGATGGTTCCATCTGCTTGAAGACGAAGATCCAGGCGGCCCTCTATGGGGTAGGCCCTTTGCAGTGCGGCCACATGCGTCAGCTCCAAGTCTTTGGCGGCCATGTTCACCGAGAAACTTCGGTCATAAGCGTACCAGCCCTGTGAGGTGAGCCGTTGGCCTTTTGCCACGGTGATCTCCATGGCGTCACAATAGATCCGATCGGCGGATAAGCGCCCTTGCATGTCCAGGGCCTCAAATCGCTGTCCCCCGATGGCCAGTGCGGTCCCCGTCAGCCGGAACTGTCCCTTCACATCGGAAGCTGCACCGGACACCCTTGCTTCCAAAGCCAGGGTTCCACCAAAGTCCTTAAAAAAGTCCTGCAGTTCAATGTTCCGGGCCTGCATCCGGGCTTGCACCTGCGGGTCAGCCGTCCACCCATCATCACCGCTCTCACGCCATGCAGCGAACCCGCTTAAGTGAATCGATGAATCCTTCCTGAACAGATTCAGGTCTTGTATGGTCAGGCGGCCGTCGTCCCAGCGGGCGTCGGCCCGTACCCGGCCGGCGAAATTGCCCCACTGCACGGCGCTTTCTTCCAAAATCGCCTGGCCGGTCAGGTGCATCAGGGAACCGCCAATAGCGATGCGGCCGTTGAAATTGTTGCCGGCCGGTACCGGCAGGCCGAAATCCCCCGGCTCCAATTGCTGAAACACCAGTTTCAGATCGACACCGGGATCGGTCTGCAAACCGCCGTCCGCTTTAAAAAGATCCATCCGTCCGCTGCCTTCCAACAGTGTGCCCTGGTTCTCCAAAACCATCCGGGAGATCTCCAGTATTCCCTGTTCGTTCAGCCGGGCCTCGGCCAGAAGACGTCCAAGGGGCCGTTTACCCAGGACCAACCCGCTGGAGAGCAGATTGACTTCGGCGGTTGGCCGCTGAAAAGGTCCCCGGCAACGAAGATTCAGGGTTCCTCCCCCTGAAGGAAGTTGAATCCCCAGCATGGCACCAAGCTTTTCCAGCCGGGTCCATTTGAAGCGGGCCTCGGCCTGCTCCATCTCGCCGGTGGAAAAGTTGATTCGCGCAGCGGCGTGCAGGTCATTGCCTTCTGCAACGGCCTGGAGTGAGTCGACCACCAACGTGGGGCCGATTCGCTGAAGCTTGGCGGTGAGATGTCCTCCAGCTGCCGGGGTGCCATCGGGAGGAGACGCATCATCCATCCGGACGTCGATGAGGCCCTGACCATAAGCCCCGGCACCCATCAAGCCGCCGCCTCTTATATCAGCTTGTAACTGAAATGTGTCGTTGGTTGGGATGTCAATGATATCAATGTGTTCAGGTGCTATATCTTTTCCCGTGATTTTCAGGTCATAAGTCAAGGCCTCCCACCGGGCATCGGCAGAATTCAGCCTGTGGCCGAAGACCGGTTGCAGATCGATGCTGCCGGAGATGTCCATAACGCCCCAGGGGCCGCGGGTGCGAAGCGCGGCAATGGATATTCTGCGCTGGCGCATTTGAAGATCGGCCTCCAACTGCTCAACATCAATCCCCCAGGCATTGACATGCGCCCATTGCCCTTGGACGGAGACGTCGGGATCGGCCATAGGCCCCTTGGCCGTGATGCGGGCGCTAAGGCGGCTTTGCGAGGCGGCCGGGCCGGGAAGGAAGGCCTGAAACTCTTCCGGCTGCACATCCAGGTCCCAGCGCAGATCAATTTTGGGATCGGCTGCCTGCCATTGCACAATACCGGCGGCCTCCATGCGGGATTGGGGTGTTTCAACTTTGACGTTGATGGTTTGGGCGTCGGACACCATGGCAGTCAGATTCAAAGACGGCAGGGTGTAGGTCTCTTCGGGGCGCTGCCAGATGAAAGGCCCTGCCCGGAGCTGGATCCGGCCCTCTTTTTTCGCAAAATCGACGGCAGCGGTGATTGTTAGGCCGTCAACCCTGCCCGACCACTTTTTAAGGGGGCGCTGAAAGCTTAAGTGGCTGTCGTCCATACGGAAATCGTCGATGTGCAATGCCCAACGATGGTTTTCTTTTCCGCCTTTGTCGGCAGGCGGGGAAGGGGAAACAGGCATGACCAGCTGCAAGCGGTCGGCGAGGTCATAACGCGCATGCAATCCGGCCTTTTCAACCGCAAAAGTTCTGATATGGATGGTGCGCCAAAGCAGAGCCGGCCAAAACAGTCTGATGCGCAGCCGTTTCACTGAAGCCAACGGCTCTCCCGCCGCATCGACCAACCGTACACCGGACAACTCCAGCCTTGCGGCATACAGTGAAAGGTCATGGCCTTCTACGGTCAGCCGGCCATCCAAGGCGGCGTTGACCTTTTGCAGCACCTGGTTGCGAAAAGCGTCGCTGTTGAGATAGACGGCAGCACCCGCATAGCTGATGGCCAGCAGCAAAACTATGGCAAGTACTGCTAAGCGGGTTCTGGTTAGGGTTAATTTCACGAATCGTTCGTCACATGGGTTTTCAGGATATAAAATCGTTCAACGAGAGGGGGCCCTATCTGCGATGGGCCTCTCCATCAGGGGTGCAAGCCGTGGCAATATATTCATATTGTGATTATGGGGTCAATGGTCACTTGCCTCATCTTGTAGACAGGGGGGCTTTCGTGTATGATAAGCGTTCATTTAAATACGGACCTATAACCAAAAACAAGGTTCAGCGCTTCGTTTAGGAGCATATGTCATATGAACGCATAGTTTAAAGTTTAAAGGGTAAAGTTTAAAGTTGAGGATTGGAATCGATTCAAGAAAAAACAAGTGAACGCATCCTAATAGGCATCATTAGGGCGTTATGCGCCGCTTCGAGGTTTTTAACAGACAGAATACATTAACTTTACACTTAAAACTGGCGTAGCTAACAAACCGCTTCGGAAAAAGACTTAGCGCAGGTCCGCCTTAATTTGGGTTATATGTCCGTTTAGATATACGGGTTTTCTTTGAAGTCGATGAGGAAGCGGCTGGCTATGTTTAAAACCCCCTTCTTCTGGTCGGATTATCGGTTTGGCGAACCACCTCGCAAAAAAGGGGTAGACGCCAAGCGTGTGTATCGATGGGCTTGGAAACTCCTCGCCGGTTTATTGCTGGTCACTCTCCTTGTCCCTTTGCTGCTGCGGTGGGTTCCGCCGCCCGGCAGCGCCTTTATGCTGCAGGCCAACGCATCCCGGCCCGCCGTCCGGTATCGCTGGGTCCCTTGCCGACGCATCTCCCCCTACCTTCCCATTGCCGTGGTGGCGGCCGAAGACCAGCAATTCCCCCGCCATTGGGGATTTGATTTTCGTGCCATTAGCTCCGCCTTAGAGGAAAACAAACGGCGCAAGCGACCGCGCGGCGCCAGCACCATCACCCAACAGGTGGCCAAGAATCTGTTTCTGTGGTCCGGCCGCAGCTATTTTCGCAAGGGACTTGAGGCCTATTTTACCGCCATCATTGAACTGCTGTGGCCCAAACGAAGAATACTGGAAGTATATCTTAACATTGCGCAGTTCGGACCAAACGTATATGGCGCCGAAGCGGCCAGCCGGTTCTACTTTCAAAAGCCGGCCAGTCGATTGAATAAAGGCGAAGCCGCCCTGTTGGCGGCGGTCTTGCCCAACCCCCGTCGGCTCAAGGTGGCCGAACCATCGGATTACGTCCAACAGCGCGCCAGGCAAATCGAACAGCAAATGGACTTGCTCGGCGGCATTGCCTACCTGAAAGCGATCTGGCCTGATAAGTGATTGCCTGTTAGCCTGTTCAAATTTAAAGGCTGTCTTTAGCGTGGCGCAGCCCCTATCGCCCATGCGTGGGGGTTGGTTCGCCCGGTCAGCCTCGGCTGCAATATCTCAAGTTGCAGCACTCCACCGATCTCTTCCCACTCTCACCGCAGAGGCAAAACAAAACGGTTTAAGAATTTGGGGCCTGCAAACGGAACAAACGGTTCCGATCGATAGGGCGTGACATAAAATTTATAAATAATATCATATTGTTAGATGTTGGCATACGGTTTGCTGAAGGCTTTTTGGCGATAATTCTGCCATGCACGCAGCATACGCGCCTCTGAAAATCGACGGCCGGCTTTTCGTCTAAGTTGAAACGCCACTGAAATGGATCCGGGGTCCAGCTATAGAGAATTTCCGGCGGTTTGGCCCCATGGAGTGAGCAAATTGGTTTTACGTAGTGCCGGAATTAAAGCGGGTATCCCGCAACGGATCGTTTGCGCCCGCTCCATTCAAAACAAGGCTGTATCGAGGTGCCGCAAGATGATATCGGAAATCCGGACGGCACGTGTGGATCTTTTTTACATTGCCGCCGGCTGTCTTGTCTTCGTCGTGGGTATGAATGGGGTGATGATGTCGCACCAGTTGTTAAGCGGCGGCCTCGCCGGGATAGCGCTTTTATTACACCATTTGCTGCCTGGGTTGGATACCGGGTGGTGGTATTTGCTGCTGAACCTGCCGATGGTCTGGTTGGGGTGGCGTTACTTCGGCCGGCGCTTCATGGTCCTGACAGTATTCGGTATGGTATTTTTCGCCATAACGGCTGTTTGGATCAAACCGACGGTGGTGATACACGATCGTCTTACGGCAACTTTTTTGGCCGGGATGGTGTGCGGTCTGGGCGGTGGTTTGGTTTTGCGATCCCGGGGTTCTGCCGGTGGCTTCGATGTATTGGCCATCTACTTCAACCGGAAACTGGGGCTGTCGGTGGCCAACGTGGGGCTTGCGCTGAACATGGTACCGCTTGCCGCCGGACTCTTACTGCATGATCTGGAGATCGTACTTTACTCCAGCCTTTTTTATTATGTTTACAGCAGGGTGATGAAGGTTGTGATGAGGGGTATGGTTTCCCATAAACGCATTTTGGCGGTCGCCGATCCCCTGAAAATGAAAAAATTATATAATAACAATTTCTTGCGGGTTTGGTTCGGCGTGTCGAAAAAATGTTTCCCTGAAGCAAAAAAAGGCTTGCACTTTTACACGGCTTGCATTAAATCCGCTCAGTTTTTTTCATTTAAACGGCCGCTCTAGCGGCGTTTTTACCAACTGCCACGTTTACTGATAAGGGGGGCCCGATGGATGAAAAGAGAAGCGACTGCCGAACCTGAATTGATTTGTCCTGTAGAAGTAGCTATACCCACGAAGAGCTGGCCGGAACACCACGATCAACCCCTGACGAGGGTACCCGCAGACCATTTTGTTGAACGTGACGGCGTCCAATTTGCCGGCACCCACCTGATTCTGGATTTCTGGGGCGCCAAAAAGCTGGACAATCTGCAACTCATGGAGAAGTCGTTGCGGGAGTGCGTCTCAAGCTGCGGTGCAACCCTGCTGCACATCCACCTGCACCATTTCACCCCCAATGGGGGCATTTCCGGCGTGGCGGTGCTGGCTGAATCCCACATCAGCGTGCATACGTGGCCGGAGCGCGATTTTGCCGCCTTTGACATCTTTATGTGCGGCGACGCCCGGCCCGAAGAGGCCATCGCCATTTTGATGCGCGCTTTTTCTCCAAAAGTGATGAATGTCACGGAGAACTTAAGGGGGGTCGGCGGCCGTGCCTGAATTTGCTGAAACCCTCTATGATGCCTATGGCCAGGAATTTCGCATCGATGAAATGCTTTTCGAGGTCAAGACCGACCATCAGCACGTGATCATTTTTCACAATGCGGCATTTGGACGGGTGCTGGTCCTGGACGGCGTGGTCCAAACCACGGAAAAAGATGAATTCATCTACCACGAGATGATGACCCATGTCCCCATCCTGGCCCATGGCAATGTCAAGCGGGTGCTGATCGTGGGCGGCGGTGACGGCGGTATGCTGCGCGAGGTCACCCGCCACCACCGCATCGAGCGGATCACCCAGGTGGAGATCGACCGCCAGGTCATCGACATGTGCCGCACCTATCTGCCCAATCACTCCCAAGGGGCTTTTGACGATCCAAGGGTGGAGATCGTCATCGACGACGGACGCCATTTCGTGAAGTCCACCCCGGATCGGTTTGATGTGATCATCGCGGACAGCACCGATCCCATCGGCCCGGGTGAGGCCCTTTTTCAAGAAGACTTTTACGCCCAATGCAAACTCTGTTTGACCCAAGGCGGTGTGTTGGTCACCCAAAACGGGGTGGTGTTTATGCAGCTGGACGAGGTGCGCACCACGGCCCGCCGGTTGGATCGGGTATTTAGCGACTGGTATTTTTACACGGCCGCCGTGCCCACCTACATCGGCGGGATCATGACCTTTGCCTGGGCCGCCGATGATCCTGCATTGCGCCACATTGATCCGGCCACTTTGAAATCACGGTTCGATGCCGGCGGGTTTTCAACGCGTTACTACACGCCGGAGATCCATGCCGCCGCATTTGCGCTGCCGGCATATGTCCTCCAAGCCATTGGGGGAAAGTAGGATCATGAATACCATCCACCATGCTTCCATGGAACAAGGTGCTTTCTATCGTGAGCTGGTGCGTGAGCATGGCTCCCCCCTGCTGGTGTTGGATGCCGACACCGTGCGGCAGCAATACCACGGGTTGCGGCGGGCCCTGCCGGCAGTGGAGATTTACTATGCCGTAAAATCGCTGCCCCATCCGGCCATTCTAAGGTTGCTGGCCGGCTTGGGATCCGGCTTTGACCTGGCCTCCTCGGGTGAAATCGAGCTGATCCGCAATATGAGAATATCCGCCCGACGCACCATCCACTCCCATCCCATTAAGCGCGACAGCGATATTCGCGACGGCCTGCGCTTCGGGTGCACCACCTACGTGGTGGACAACACCGACGAGCTTTTAAAATTCGTACCTTACAAGCACCGGGTAGGCCTCTTTATCCGCATCAGCTTCCGCAGTGCGTCGGCGGTGGTGGACCTGTCCAAGAAATTCGGCTGCGCTTTGGAAGAGGCCCATGAATTGCTGACACTGGCCGCAAAATTGGGGATTCACGTCAAAGGGCTCTGCTTTCACGTGGGGTCCCAATGCACGGATGCCGGTGAGCAAATCGAGGCCATCCACGCCTGCAACACCCTTATCCGGCGTCACCACGATACCGGAGCTGCGCCCGTCAGCACCCTCGACATCGGCGGCGGATTCCCCATCGCCTACGACGGCGGCCAAGTGGATATCGAAAGTTATTGCGCGCCGATACGCCATGCTTTGGCCGGGTTGCCGGCATACGTGAGTGTGATCGCGGAGCCGGGGCGTTTCATCTCCGGACCTTCCATGACCTGTGTGGCCACGGTGATCGGAAAAGCCCTGCGCAGCGGCCTGCATTGGTATTACCTGGATGACGGTGTTTACGGATCGTTCAGCGGGCAGATTTATGACCACGTGCGCTATCCCCTGGAAGTCTACTCGGATGATGAGCGTCGTTATGCCGGCGTCCTGGCAGGCCCCACATGTGACAGCATCGACGTGATCGCCGAGGACGTGCAATTGCCCTTCATGCATCTGGGTGATCAGGTTGTGGGCCGCATGATGGGGGCGTATACGGCGGCTTCGGCCAGTGATTTCAACCTGCTGCGCAGAGCAAAGGTGGTGGTGATCAATGACGGGACCGCTGCCGCCTTGCCGGTATCGGCAAAACAAAGGCCGATGGATAAACCGGATCGTGGTGGCATGATGCCTTCCCCCCATAAAGACCTTCGGGTTCCTTTTTAAAGATAAATGAGAATCCCGGATTCTCTTTTTGAAAGCAACACTACCGGGTAGCAGGCTTTGTTTGCCAAATGCTGTTTCGGCAGTTACAAACAACCCCAAAATTAGGAGATGGATCAATGACCAAAGTGGAACTTATTGAACAAATGGCCCAAGACGCGGGAATCACCAAAACGGCGGCCGGCGCAGCCATCGAATCCCTCATCGACGCCATTACCAAAACACTCAAGCAGAAAGACGGCAAAGTGACCCTCACCGGCTTCGGCACCTTCTCAAAAAGCCGCCGCGCGGCGCGCAACGGAAGAAATCCCCAAACCGGTGAAACCATCAAGATCAAGGCGTCCAATGTGGTGAAGTTCAAGGCTGGTAAAAAATTGAAAGAAGCGATTTAGCCCGATCCGAAGCACCCATCACTCTGCAACAGCTTAAAATGCCCGCCTGAAAAAAGGGCGGGCATATCATTTTGCCACCTTTGGATCAGCCCCCTGCCCGGCGATGACACCACGAACACATTCATGCGCCCAACCTGAGGCCATTTCTCAACCTTAAATGCATCTGCGAATTGGTGTTGCTGAGGTCCGTCTGCAATGGTACGTTGCCTCCAGCAAGCCCGGTTCGAGGTCGGTTATCCGTCCATTTGAAGTTATAAATGCTTGACAACGGCGTAATTTCAGAGTCCAAAAAACCTAACGATAACATCAGCCGGTTAGCAGATCCAACAGGAGGTGACGGCCTTTGCCCCGTTTCATTAAAAGGAGCCGCAAAAAAGCAGGCAGCGCCCCCGGTACGCTGGTCCATATCGGTGAGCAAAAAACCGAGAAGATTGACATCACCGTGATCGACTATACCGCTGAGGCGCTTGAAGAGCGGACCGCTGACAGCGTTGACGATCTACTGCCGTTGCGTGATTCGGCCGGCGCCACCTGGATCAATGTCAGCGGTATTCATGATCTGTCCTTGATGGAAGCCATTGGAGCGCATTTCCATATTCACTCCCTGACGCTGGAGGATATCGTCAATACCGGTCATCGGCCCAAAGCCGAAGAGTTTGACGCCTATGTCTATATTGTGTTGAAGATGCTGCAATATAACGATAGCGATCATATGGTGATCTCCGAACAGGTGAGCCTTGTATTGGGGGCCGGTTTTTTGATCTCTTTTCAGGAAGCCCCCGGCGACGTCTTCTCTCCGGTA
>JASFER010000110.1:0-17759 GCA_050124755.1 Desulfobacteraceae bacterium | reverse complement strand
ATTAATGACAAAACACAATAGGGATATCGATCACATATTTTCAATACCCTGTGAAACAGATTTTTCCGATAATGAGCAGGTTCTCGTTTTTGAGCCGCAATCCGGAGCTGGGGAAAAAAGCACATTGAGCGCATGCAATACATTACGCAAGTTCTATTCTTTGGATGCAAAGGATAAAAAAGAGTTTCTAAGATTATCAGAAAGTTTTTTTTCAAAACACTATTAAAAATAGTTTTATAAAATGAGCGAGCTCCCATCTGAAAATAGCCAGAACATACCACACAATTTTCAAGTCCGGTGGCATCTGCTATCTGCAGGGGACTTTCGATGCGTCTATTAGTTTAAGATATCCAAATGTTATTTGCTAATCGTTATAACGAAAAGCTGATTTAAAAATCCTTAGCGTATATTTACACGCGTATGTTCGTGGAACCCTGGCAACGCCGAACTCTTGAATGATATGATATCATATCATTTCAGTTTATATTTTGGGCCAATTTGATTTTGCTCTGTCCAGACACCGAGGCTAAGACCTTGCAGCAGCTGCCGGCGTCGGGATCCGGACCGCATGGCCGGCGGCCTGGCGGGCGGTCCACTTTTCTCATAACCGGCTATAGCCGTCATTAATCCATTATTTTCAATGTGAGAGGTGCTACCGGACTTTTCGAGGGGTCGGGCAAAGAATCCTTATAGTGACCGATAACTCAAAGTTATCGGTCATAACTTTCAGCTGAAAAAACCGGCCCGGTGGATCGGCGACAACGGCTGCGGTCAGCGGTGCCACCTCTGGCAAGCTCACTTTATCTGGAATTAGTTCAGCGCGCACCCTTTTGACAGGCTTTGGCTGTTCATTCCTGCACGATCATCACCCGGGATGCCGTCGGCCCCGTGCGGGAGCTCCACCACCGCGTGCCGGTGATAATGCATCCGGATGCTTATGGCCCGTGGCTGGCTCCCGATAATCGGAATCCGGATGCGCTTAGCTCGTAACGGCATGATATACGTAGGTTTGCAGATGATGATAATGGAAATTGGACAGGCGACGGGTTATTTTGTAGCCCCCCTACCCTATTGAACAGCCAAAAATATAATGGCAAAGTAGAATTTTTCCTTAGATATCTTACCTTAAGCTTCAACCTGATTTGCGATATATCAATTTGATCACACGATTTGCCAAAATTGTAGTACTAAAGGAGATCATCATGCAGACGACAATCGCAGGTAAAACAAAAGCGCAATGGCGGCAATCCCATCCGCTGCTGGGTCAATTGATCCGAAATGAGGAAACCTTTTGGTTCAATCGTCGCATCTCCTCTGTAAATGATGTGATTCCAACCATAGACATCGGCCCGGAAGATGTACTTGAGGCCGAAGTCCGTCTCGATCGGTTCGCCGCCTACATCGCTAAAGTATTTCCGGAGACCCGGAAATCCAATGGCATGATCGAATCATCCCTACAGGCCATCCCGGCCGTGCAGAAGGCCATGGAAAGACTGTATGGACTCAGATTGAAGGGCCGGTTGATGCTCAAGTGCGACTTCAACCTGCCCATTTCCGGCTCAATCAAAGCCCGCGGCGGTATCTACGAAGTGCTGAAGCACGCCGAAATGCTGGCCCTGGACGCCGGCTTGCTCTCCCTTAAAGACAATTATGCTTGTCTTGCGGCTGAGCGATTCACCCGGTTTTTCAACCAATACGCCATTGCTGTTGGATCGACCGGCAACCTGGGCTTGTCCATCGGCATCATAAGCGCTTGCCTGGGCTTCAAGGTCACGGTCCACATGTCCGCCGATGCCCGGCAGTGGAAAAAGGATCTGCTGCGGTCAAAAGGCGTGACCGTTGTCGAGTATGCAAACGACTACAGCAAAGCTGTGGAACAAGGCCGCAAACAAGCTAATGGTGACGCGAGCTGCCATTTCATTGATGATGAAAACTCCAAGGACCTTTTTATGGGGTATGCCTTAGCCGCTCAACGCCTCCAATACCAATTGGATCAACTGCAGATCATTGTGGATGAACACCATCCGTTGTTTGTCTACCTGCCCTGCGGCGTGGGCGGCGGACCGGGTGGCGTTACATTTGGTCTCAAGCTGGCCTTCGGTGACCATGTCCACTGCTTTTTTGCCGAACCAACCCACTCTCCGGCCATGTTTGTGGGGCTTTATACCGACAAACATGACGGAGTATGTGTTCAGGATTTTGGCATCGACAACATCACCGATGCCGACGGTCTGGCCGTAGGCAGGCCGTCCGGTTTTGTGGGCCAACGCCTGAAGCTGCTCATTGACGGCGTTTTCACCATTTCGGACAACACCATGTATCGCCATTTAGCGCTCCTGGCCGACCATGAGAACATTTTCATGGAGCCTTCTGCTCTGGCCGGATTGCCGGGAATCGTACGCATCCTTGATCAACCTGAATACATGGCATTTAAAGGACTTGATGGCAAAATGGAGAGCGCCGTGCACATTGCCTGGGGAACCGGCGGTTCAATGGTCCCACCAGAAGAGATGGCGGCATACTACCAAAAAGGCAGAATGTTGCTGAGCCAAACGTAAATCGTTTAGAAGCGGTTGCGTCTGGATGAAGCAAGAAGACCCAAACCGTAAAATACGGTTCGGGTCTTTTTGAAACTGCTTGCATGGGTCACGACGGTAGGTCGCGCGATCAAGGCGCCGATCCGTCCGCCCCCCCAGGTTTTAAAACCGGCGCCGCGTCACTGCCCCCGCGCCGTGACACCATACAGCAGGCAAAAACCGTTAGCTGCACAACTCGAACAGGGCGGCGGCGCCCATGCCGCCGCCGATGCACATGGATTCCACACCGTATTGGACGCCTTTGGCCTGCATATTGGCCAGCAAGGTGGCGCACAGCTTGGCGCCGGTGCAGCCCAGGGGATGTCCCAATGCTATGGCGCCGCCGTTGACATTGATGCGATCCATATATTTCTCCAATCCCAACTCGCGAATACAATAAAGGGCTTGGGAAGCAAAGGCTTCATTGATCTCCCACAACCCGATATCGTCGATGGTTAGACCGGCCTTGTCCAATAGTTTGGGTATGGCGTAGCGCGGCCCCACACCCATTTCATCGGCCTTGCAACCGGTGGTGGCGTAAAGTTTGACTTTGGCGATGGGCTGAATGCCCAGTTGGTTGACCTTTTCTTCGCTCATCAACACGGTGGCGGCTGCGCCGTCGGTGGTTTGGGAAGAGTTGCCGGCAGTGACGCTGCCGTTAGCGGCAAATACCGGGCGCAAGCCTGAGAGTATTTCCGCCGTGGTTCCCGCACGCACCCCGTCATCATAGGCCTGCAAGGCCGTCTCGCGCTTGTAAGTGCCTTCTGCTTGAAGCACAAAACGGGTCGCCGGTGTGGGCACCAGTTCGGTGAAACGCCCCTCCTTCTGGGCTGCGGCGGCTTTCTGCTGGGAAAGGGCCGCAAACGCATCCTGCTGCTCCCGGCTGACATCATAGCGGTTGGCCACATTTTCTGCGGTAATACCCATGGAGGCGTATAGATCGGCATGCTTTTTGGCATATTCAGGATGAGGACGCGGTTGGTTGCCGCCCATGGGGACATAGGTCATGGATTCGACTCCGGCCCCGACGGCCACATCGGCCCAGCCCGCCATGATGCGCAAGGCGCTCAATGCGATGGCTTCCAATCCCGAAGAACAGAAACGGTTGACGGTCGCCCCGGGCACTATGTCCGGGAAACCGGCTATTTTTGCGGCAATGCGCCCGATATTGAGGCCCTGTTCGGCTTCCGGGAAGGCGCAGCCCACCATGACATCTTCGATGTCGTTGCGGTCCAGGTTGGGCACCTTGTCCACGGCTGCATTCAGAATAAAGGCCAAAAGGTCCTGTGGCAGGGTATCTTTAAAGGCCCCTTTTTTATTTTTACAGCCCGGTGTACGAACGGAACTTACGATATATGCGTCTTTCATATCTCCCTCCATTCCGGTGGATTAGTTGCGTAAAGGTTTGCCTGTCTTGAGCATGTGATCGATGCGCGCCACGGTTTTCTCCTGTTTGAGAAAATCGATAAAGGCCCGGCGTTCCAGAGTCAGCAACACATCTTCGTCAACACTGGAATGGGTTCTGACCTCACCACCGCTCAACACATGGGCGATGCGGCCGGCCAGAAAGGCGTCATGTTCGGAAACAAACCGGGCCGACTGCATGTTGTACAGCTCGGCGTCGATCATGCCCTGTCCGGCTTCGCCGAACACAGGCAAGGGGCGTTTGACCGGCGGTGTATATCCGGCCGCCACCATGGCCAGCACTTCTTTTTTGGCTTCGCCGATGAGATAGTCGCGGTTGAAGACAATGCGGTCGCGTGGCGCCAGAAAACCGTTGGCCCGGGCATCGGCCGCCGAAGTGGAGATTTTGGCCATGGCAATATTCATAAATGTGGGAACGAAGAACTTGCCCAGGTCGGCGTCCGTAACGGCCTCAGGCAGGCTCTGGACAAATTTGCGCCAAAGGTTGGTGCAGCCGCCGCCGGCCGGCAGCAACCCCACACCAATCTCAACGAGTCCCATGTAAAGCTCGGCATGGGCCACGATGCGGTCGGCTCCCAGACACACTTCACACCCGCCCCCCAAAGCCAGGCCGAATGGCGCGGCCACTACAGGGAAGCTGGCGTAACGGGCCCGTTGTATACCGTTTTGGGCACGTTTGAGGAAAGCTTCGATTTCATCGAAGGCCCCTTTCTCCACCAATCCGCGGATATAGGCCAGATCGGCCCCGGCTGAAAAAGCACCCGGCATACCGCCGGCTTGATTGCCGATGACCAGGCCCACGCCATTGGCGTCCACATGGTCCAGAGCCGTATCGATAAAGTCGATGATCTCACCGTTCAAAGCATTCATCTTGGTGTGGAACTCACAACAGAAGACGCCGTCCCCGATGTCGATGAGGGATGCGGACGCACATGAGAGCGCGGTCTGGTCGTTGGCCTTGAGCGCCGCCAGGGAGACGACGGTGTCGCTCACCGCGATGGGCTGATAGGCTTTGGTGCTAAAATCGTAGAAATAACGCCGCCCTTGTTCCGTTTTATAGAATGTGGTATGGCCGCCGGCCAGCATCTCCTTCACGGAAGCCGGTACCGACAGGCCATCGCCTTCCATGCGATCTACCGTGCGGGCCACGCCCAGGGCATCCCAAGTCTCGAAGGGTCCCATTTCAAAGTTGAATCCCCAACGCATGGCATTGTCGATCTCAACGATATTGTCTGAAATCTCAGGGATGCGGTTGGCCGAGTAGATCAGATTGTCGGCCACGGCGCGCCAGGCGAACATGGCCCCCTTGTCTTCTCCGAACACAATGGCTTGCATCTTATCCGCCAGGGTCGGAGCTTTTTTGGCGGCGGCCAGACAAGCAAAGTCCGGCTTGTCATATTCATGGTATTCCAGTGTTTCCAGATCGATCACCTTGCGGACTTTTTTCCACTCCGGCGTCAGATCGGTCTTGTAGAATCCCGCCTGGGTCTTTTTACCCAGCAGTTTATTTTCCACCATTTTGTGGTAGAACTGGGGAAGCACAAAATGCTCACGCGCTTCGTCATCGGGAACCAGATCGTAAGTGTTTTGGGCCACGTGGCCCAAAACGTCCAATCCCACCAGATCAGAAGTCTTAAACATGGCCGTTTTGGGTCTCCCCATGGCCGGTCCGAAAATGGCGTCGACATCGGCGATGCTCAACCCCTCTTCCTGCATCAATTGCATGGCCCGGACGATACCCTGCACGCCAATGCGGTTGCCGACGAAATTAGGCGTATCCTTGGCCCAAACGATGCCTTTGCCCAGAATCCGCTCGCCGAAGTCGGATGCGAAATCCAGTACTTCTTCGGAGGTTTCGGCACCGGGGATGATTTCCAAAAGCTTCATGTATCGAACCGGGTTAAAAAAATGGGTCCCTAAAAAGTGCTCCTTGAAACTGTCGCTCAAGCCCTTGCTCAACTCTTTGAGGGGCAGTCCTGAAGTGTTGGTGGAGACGATGGCATCCGCCTTTCGTACACCGTCGATGCGCTTGAACAGCGCCTGCTTGATTTTGACATTTTCCACCACCACTTCCACAATCCAGTCACATTGACCCAGCCGGTCAAAATCATCTTCCAAATTACCGATGGAGATCAGGTCCATGTCCTTGGGATGCATGATCAGCGCCGGTTGTGCCATGCCCAGGGCATCCAAGCCGGCTTTGACGATACGGTTGCGCTGTTCAGGATCATCCTTATCCGGCTCTTTGAGATCAAACGGCACGATGTCCATAAGCAGTGTTTTAATCCCGGCCCTGGCCAATAAGGCGGCGATACCACCACCCATGACACCGGAGCCGATGACTGCAGCCTGCCTGATTTTTCGTTTCATAATCCCTCCTATGAAAAGATTGGATCGCCATCGGACCCAAGATCGGTCAAATGGTTCAAAAAGTCATATCAATCATGGAAGCGTTGCCCACAAATTATGAATGAGTATTCATTCATCTATCAAACCCCTAAATAGCTGTCAAGCACAAAAAACGCACTCCGGGGATGACTGCCTTAGATATATTTATAACTTACTATTATAATTTGATTAAATTTAAAAACCGGCGCAATCCTTTAATTTGGGTCCCGTGGCCGCGAGGGGATCGTCAACCGGATGAATATACATTCATTATGGAGCCATCGCGCAAGTCCGGCGGGCGGGGGTTTTGAACCGCAGAATATCGAACAAGGAATAACGAATGTCGATTTATGGAATCGCTGTGCTCTGCCATTATTATGTTACACGGTTATCCATAAAGCCCAAGTTGGTTGAAAAAGCCGTTCTGCGGGCGGGGATAAACCCCTTAAGCGCTCAAATAAGGATATTTAGCAGATTTTTTAGGTTTGGCGAATACCCCCTTCTGAAGCGGTCGGGACAGAGCCCGACCCTACCCGGGAACCCTCAAAACGCCGGGGACCGGAGTAATTCGCGTAGGGCCGGCCTCTGCGCCGGCCGGGTATAAAATCCGATATCCTGCATGGAGATTGTCTTATTATTCTTAATTAAGCGCTTTTGTTGTGTAGGGGCGGAGTTTATCCCCTCTCGCTTAAGCTTTTAAGATAACTGCGTTATGTTAAATGACTGAATACCTTAATTCGACATTCTGCGGTCCTTGTTCGATATTCGACATTCCATATGACCTGGCCCTGAGGACCAGGTTTTTATGATGCAATAAACCCCGCCCCCGCCTTCGCCTCACCAAGAATGGCCGCCATGCGGCTTTACAAAGCCAAGGGTTTATGCCATCATACAGCCGCATTCCAACATGGGAAATAGTGAAATGACAGAGGGCTGCAATGGCAGTGGAAAACGATATCGTTCTAATCTATCTTGAAGGAAATCCCCTTTCGTTTGCCCGCATCGAATCCATCGAACCGGACATTAAACCTGACTGGTACCATGTAAAGCTCTTATTGCTTCAAATTCCTTTACAAGTGGTGACCTGGATTTTACGCGATGTATACATTGAGGGAGAAACCTTCACCATGGGCGGCAAAGAGATGCGTATGGAACAAGTGATATGCCCGCCGGATCCGGAAACCGAACCGGAGACCGAGATGGATCGATCCCGGCAGGACAGCCCGCCAACTGATGATGCTAAAGTCATCTCTTTGGCCAATCTAAAAAAGAAGTAAATGCCACGTGTGGTCATCTCGGCCTCGCGCCGTACCGATATTCCCGCATTCTACATGCCCTGGTTTATGGACGCCATTGCCAAGGGACATTTTGAAGTCCAGCATCCATACAGTCGTCGGGTCACTAAAGTGGCGGCAACACCGGAGCGGGTCCACACCATTGTCTTCTGGTCGAAAAACTTCGGACCGTTTCTAAGTCGCGGCGACGGCGACCGCCTTATGCGCAAGGGATATCGTCTCTTTTTCAACTTCACCATCAACTCTTCCCATCCTGTCCTGGAACCGGGAATGCCACCCCTTGAAGAGCGCCTGGATCAATTGGCGCAGCTGTCCCGTCTGTATGGACCGGAATGCATTCAGTGGCGATTCGACCCCATTTGTTTTTTTAAAGGACCGACAGGAAAATTGGAAAATAACCTGAATCAGTTCGATGCCATTACCCGTCGCGCAGCGGATGTGGGCGTCCGGGTCTGCATCACCAGTTTTGTGGACCTTTACCGCAAGGTGGTGTCTCGCATAAAAATCCATTCCAACCTGGAACTCATTGATCCGCCGTTAACGCAGAAAGCGGCCCTCATTGAGAAGCTTTCCAAAAAACTGAGCGCCATGGAGATCGATTTAATGCTCTGTTGCGAAAAAGAGGTGTTGGCCGCCATGCCTGCCGATGTACCCGTGACCGCATCGGCTTGCATTCCCAATGATCGACTGATGACCCTATATGGTAAGGACATCTCCCTGGCCAGGGATTTTGGTCAGCGCGCCAAGGCCGGGTGTCAATGCCGTGTGTCCAAAGACATCGGCAGCTACGCTTTGCATCCCTGTGGTCACAATTGCCTTTTTTGTTATGCCAATCCGAAAATAGATAAGGAGTAGATGATCAGCGTGATTACAGGGCCTTGGGAGTCCAAACGGCATTGATTTGTCCTTGATTTTGTAAAAACCTGAAAAAGGCCTCTCCGGGCAGCGGTTTGCTGAAGTAGTAACCTTGATAGATGAAGCATCCTTTTTCCTGCAGAAACTTCAATTCCGCCTCGGTCTCCACCCCTTCGCCGATCACATCCAGGCCAAGGTTATGTGCCAGAAGGATGATGGTTTGCACCACGGTGGCCCTGCTGGGGTCTTTAACCATATCGCGGATAAACGATCGATCGATTTTGATGCGATGCAGCGGCAGGTGTGTAAGGTAGTGCAGGGATGAGTAGCCCGTGCCAAAATCGTCGATGGCCAGCCGAACCCCCAGGCCTGACAGTTGCTCCATTTTAAAAGCCGCCTCTTCCATGTTTTCGATCAGCATGCCTTCCGTAAGCTCCAATTCGATGCATCGCGGGTTGATGCCCTTGGTCTCGATGACATGCTGGATGCGCTGGAAAAAATCTTTCTGCCGGAATTGCCTCGGGCTGACATTGATGGAGATTCTCGGCAACTGATATGCCTGGCCGCTATCGGCTGAGTTCGTCCAGCGCCTTAACTGGTCGCAGACGGTGCAAAGCACCCATTCGCCGAGGGTGAGGATCATACCGGTTTCTTCGGCGATGGCGATAAATTCATAGGGCTTTACCAGGCCGCGCTCCGGATGATTCCAGCGCAGCAAGGCTTCAGCGCCGACCGTCTCCCCTTCGGCATCGAGTTGCGGTTGATAGTGGATTTCCATTTCATCGCGCTGCAACGCTTCGCGAAGCTCATTTTCGATCAACAGCCGTTCTTTGACGGCAACCTGCATCTCCGGCTGGTAGAACTGAATGGTATTACGGCCAAGCTGCTTGGCGCGGTCCATGGCAATATCCGACTGTTTGAGGATTTCACTGGCATCGGCGCTGTCGTTGGGAAACATGGCGATGCCGATACTGGAGGTGGTATGCAGGATGTACCCCTCCACCTCATAGGGGAGGGACAGGATGTTGGCAATTTTTTCCGCCAGTCGCTGCGTTCTGCTGGCGGCAAGGGCTTCATTCTTGTCCAGCTCAGACAACACAAGGGCAAATTCATCGCCGCCGATTCTGGCTGCCGTATCCTCCCTGCGCATATTGCGCTTGAGGCGCTCTGTCACCTTGCAAAGCAAGACATTGCCGACGTCATGTCCAAGGGAATCGTTAATGCTTTTAAAGCGGTCGATATCGATAAACAGCACCGCCGCCATATAGTTGTGTCGTCTGCATCGCGAAATCTCCTGGTCTATTCTGTCGATCAGCAGACAGCGATTGGGCAGCCCGGTCAGGCTGTCGTGAACCGCCTGAAATTCGATGATGGCTTCGGCCCGTTCACGCTCGTACTGCCGCGTTAGCGCTATTTTTGTCAGTTTGTTGGAGCGCCAGCCGGCAAAGCAGGTCATCCCCAGAAACAACGCAACCATCACGCCCATCGCCAGGTTCAATGACGCATCCATCAAGAGAAAACGCATGATTAGCGGACCCATCGCCGGAACCATGAAAAGCATGTGTGCCCGGAACGATGCCGCCAACGTGATGGCGGCGCCCACCGACATGCCGCCCACGATGAAGGCCACAAAAAACTGGTTGGAAGGATCGTGCGCTGGAAAAAAGAAATATGCCGTACTGCCCCAGGTAATGCCAGAGCAGAGTGTCCCGGTCAGGAACAGGTTCAGCCATCGGGAACTGCGCACGGGGCCGTGCGTTTTGCAACGGAAGGCGTAATACAGGCCGAAGCGGCTTAGCGTTACCGCCAGGACCATAGCATACCAGATGGCGATTTTGATCTGATCAACCACCGTCCATAGACCGATCGCAAGGATCGCTCCGCCTATCAGGATGGCGTTCAGGGCCATGGGCAGGGAATCATAGAGCAGTGCGACTCGGTTGGCAAAAACCGATGTGGATTCGTCACCATCACTTGCGGCTCGCAGTGTGTTCCTGTTGTCCATCAGGTCTTCTTTTTCTTTGGTCCAATTGCATCCCAAAGCAGCAAGAACTTCAGGCGTGCTGGTGATGTTACTCATATCCTATTAAGGGACGGGCAAATTGGCAACCGATTTTTGGATTGTGAAAGGAAGCGCAGGCCATCGGACCATGGCGCCCGAATAGAGGGGGGACCGGCAATTCTAGCATGACAATACCCGTTGACAGAAAAAGCCTCGAACACTATAGAAGTGGTTTCAAAACCTTCAATCGGGCCTAAAATCAAGGCGGGCTGCAGATTTAAACCGAACGATCCTTACCCTATGCATATCGGCAATGTAAAACTTGAAAATCCGACTGTATTTGCACCCTTGGCCGGCATCACGAACCTGCCCCTGCGTCTGCTGGCCAAGGAGGCGGGTTGCGCCCTGGTCTGTTCGGAGATGGTCAGTGCGTGCGGGCTGGTCTATGGGTCCTCCAAAACGGCCCAATTGCTGGACACCACACCGGATGAAAAACCATTGTCGATTCAGTTGTTTGGACGCGATGCGACCATCATGGCGGAGGCGGCCCAACGGGTTGAAGCGGCCGGCGCCGACATCGTAGACATCAACTTCGGCTGTTCGGTTCGTAAAATCCTCAAAAGCGGCTCCGGCTCGGCTTTGATGCGGGAACCCGCTCAAGCCGAAGCGCTGCTTAAAGCCACACGGGCCGCTGTCAACGTACCCCTTACCATCAAGATACGTTCGGGCTGGGACGCCTCCGGCGAACAGGCCATACAAATGGCCCACATGGCCGAAGCGTGCGGCGTCGATGCCATTGCCGTGCATCCGAGAACTGCGCGGCAGGGCTTCGGTGGCAGTGCGGATTGGAACTTGATAAAGCGAATTAAAATGGCGGTGAGCATTCCCGTTATCGGCAACGGCGATATCTTCGCACCCGAAGATGCCTTGCGCATGTTCGGCCAAACCGGTTGCGATGCGGTGATGGTGGGGCGTGCCGCCATCGGCAACCCCATGTTATTTTCTCAAATCCTCGATCTGCTGGAAGAAAGACCGGCCAGAACCGTAACGGCCAAAGATCGGATCGATATGATGAGACGTTATCTCAAGGCCTCGGCGCGCTATCTTGGAGAAGAAAAAGCATGCTACATCCTCCGCAGCCGATTAGGGTGGTTTGTAAAAGGCCTGCCCCAAGCCAGCAGCTTCCGACAATCGATCCGCCGTTTGGAATCGGAAGCACACGCCCTGGATCTCATTCATGCTTATGCCGAGCGATTGATGGCAATGTGACCGTTCTCTATTTGGCCGGGACCAGAATATCCCCCACTTGAACGTTCACAAGATTCGGCACTGTGGCTTCGGCCATCTGCTCGCTAACGGCAACAATTCGAATTTCACCCAGTTCATATCCCGGGGCTATAAATTTTTCCCCCTGCCGGCCTTCCAACCGTCGACGGCCCTCAAAAAGCACCAACCGATCCCCTTCCCTCACCCCGGCCTGACGGCCTGATGGGATAAATACACGCCCTTGTTGGACTTTTACCACCGCCGTTCTCCATTTCTGGGCTTTTAGCGCTTCTCCGACGATTTCACCAAGATCCTCAGCCACATCCTCGATTTCATCGTTCAGATCCTCGATGGATGACGCCTCGTCCCTCTTAAAGGCACCATAGTCATCCTCACTGATTTTCGTGGAAGCCTCGATGACCTTACTAACGATTTTGGCAGCCGTAAATGGATCGTAAAGATCGACGGTCACACTGAAATGAATGAAATATCGCGTATCCCGAAACCATAACAGACCGGTTTTCCGGGTGTGAACGCGAATATCCGTCACTGCCGCCGTTACCAATCCCTGATAGCCGGCCTGTTTTCCAGCTTCGGTCAAAGCAACAGCGCTGATGGGCGAAGAAGACGGATTGGAAAGCTTGGCCATGAAGTCGGGGTATCCGGCGTCACCGGGGCTAACCAGGAGAGACCGGCTGTCTTCATTCCGGATGGCATCCACCAAGATCTTAAAAAAGCGTTCACCGGTGGCTCGACCAAGGGCCGTCACCGGCGACTGAATCAAGGCCACGGCTACTTTTTGCTTATAGTCTTTACCAGTCTTCACCGTATTAATGGTGGTCGGAATCTCCTTGAGCAAATTCTTCGATCCACCGCAGCTCAAGAAAAACCAGGGCAATATCAGCAGAACAACAAACAGACGGGTGGTTTTAGGCATAGTCGTTTCACTCCTTTGGCTCATCAGGCTCGAATTGGGCAACAACATCAGACGTAATCCCACCGCGGGAGGTAAAATTCCCTTGGACTTCCATCCACTTGGGTTTGAGCACCAAAACCAGGTCGTCCAATATGCGGTTGACCAGATGCTCGTAAAAAACGCCCACATTGCGGTATTGCAGTAAATAAAACTTCAGAGATTTGAGCTCAACAATCTTGCGGTCCGGCATATACTTGATAACGATGGTACCGTAATCGGGCAGGCCCGTCATGGGACAAACCGAGGTAAATTCCGGCTGCCGTATGGTGATCACAATGTCCCGGTGCCCTTTGTAAGCATAATCGATGGGATCCAGCCTTTGCGCACTGACCGTATCCAGCTTTTGGATTTGGTATGGAATCGATGGATCAGATGGGTTGGTCATTGCCAACAAACCTCCTATCCTAATGGCTCAACGAAAACCTGAAACTAATAGATAATTTCCGCCCGTGTGTCAAACCATGATAAACCGATGGATAATATAAAGGTGCACTTTTGCAATTTTTGGTATGCCATGACAGCAACCATGGGTCAAACACACCACGGCTGTGCAAACCAAGTCCAAATCCTGATTGACACAAGCTGATTCAATTGCTAACAATCAGGAATCATTCAATATTGGAAAGGTTATAGCGATGAAAAAAGGGGCTTTGGAAGAGCATGTTTTAAGAGCCAGCAAGGAAATTGTGGTCAAATTCATCGAGGTAGGCAGGCTTTCACCCACCAGTTTCCCGGAAACTTTTAAAACCATCTATCAAACGATTGATGAGACCGTCAGAGGCAATTTGGCACAGGATTCGGAAAACGGCGAGAACGTGTCACAATCCTGAAGTCATTGTACACCATCCGCAAATTCGTCACCTGCGGCCTGAGACTGACCGAAAACATCCACCGTTTTTTCAAATACGGCTCTTAGATGATCTAAAATCCGGCCCCCCACAGGATTCCGTTCCGCCGCCTGATCGCGATAAGCTTGGAACAAGCGGTCGGCCAACGTTCTCAACGGGTCTGCGGGTGCCGGGGCAAAAGCCACCGCTTTGGCCATATCCCGGGCAACGGTCTCAGCTGCATCTAATACGGGCCGTTCAATTGGGGTTCGCCCAATGACGGGTCTCTGGGAGGCAAGATCCGTTATTGCGGCCGCTCCGGCCAACTCACCGGATTGGTCATAAGTTACGGCAGCTTGCGTCTGTTGCGCCACGAGCAGTTGGCGCTCATAGGACAACTCTACCGCCAGGGACCCGATGGTCTCCAGCCCCTGAAGCCCTTGGGTTTTTGCCATCATGGGATTGAGCTTGCCTTGAACGAAATTGTGCATCATCCGGTTGATGGTTCTAATCACCTTTCTAATTTCGCGTCGTTCTTGCTTGTTGAGATCACCCTCAACCGTAAAGCTGACGTCATGCTCATATTGCCGCCCCCTGAATTCTCCCCATTGAGCATACAACTGTTCATCATCCATCCCCACTTCACCGTGGACAGCATATATGGCCGAAGCCTGGGTATCAATGGAGAGGGTCACCTTGTCCCCCTCTTCCGTTACCAGATCCAGATCCAGTGACCGACTGCCGCTGACGGCCGCCAATTGGGTCCGGGAGGCCCGGATTGAGCGACTCAGGTCGGGTTCATGGGAATAGTATGGGGTTACCTTGTTATTAACAAACGCCACGGTTTTTTCCTTTCGGGACTTCTTCCCTGATGTGTTTTCTACCAAACAGCCCCTATAAAGAAGGCCTTTGCATGGATCGGCAAAACGCTCCGCCCCCTGGGGGGGCTAAAAAAGGTATCGGCGCATCCGTTTTCGAACTTTAGGTATCAATTTAACTTTATAATGCATCCTCATGGTATAGGCATGTAACCAAATGGCTTATGGTCTCAACGCTCACACAACGAAAAAAGTTGAAATGCTAACAATGTTTTTGTAAAAAGGATAGCTTGGTCCAAACTATTCCAACACAGCGGACCGCTTTCAATCTCAGAAAATAAATCGGGAAGATAAAAAATATATAGTGAATTAAGGAGGCTAACTTGGAAACCAAATTGGTAAAAGATTTGATGGTACCGCTTTCGGATTATGCGACGGTATCTGAAGACGCGACCCTGGGCGAAGCGGTGGCGGCCTTGAAACAATCCCAGAAGGACTATGATCAGGCCAAGTATCGCCATAGGGCGATCATAATCCTCGACGAGAACCACGAGGTTGTGGGAAAGGTGAACTTTATCAGTATCCTCAAAGCCCTCGAACCCAAATACGGTGAGATGTTCTCCGACAGCGGTCCGGGGCATTTGGGTTTCACGCGCAAGTACCAGAAAAAAATGTTCGAGTCATTGAAGCTGTGGCAGGATCCTCTGGATCAAGTTTGCAGAAAAGCTGCGGAAATCAAGGTTAAAACCTTTATGTACATCCCCAAAGAGAGTGAGATTATTGAACCGGATGTCCCCCTGGGCGAAGCCATCCATCAGCTCGTCTGGGGACACCACCAGTCGCTGTTGGTTACTAAAGACAAGAAGGTCGTGGGGGTGCTCAGGCTGGCCGATGCCGTCCAGGTGGTTTCCGACCTGATCCTGGCATGCGAAATTTAAGGGATTTAACCAAACCTTGGGAACATTATTTCTGTGACATAGGAGAACATCCATGAATATCGACGCAACAGCCATTCAAGCCAGCGGGCTTGAATGGAAAAAATATGCATTTATGGGCATCGGCGTATTCCTGTTTATCGTTGCTTACTATTCCCCTCCCTGGCCCGATGCCGTCGATCCAGCGGGGAAAAGCTTTGTTCTGTCTCCCCAGGGCAAGGGCGCCTTGGCGGTCTTTCTGCTTGCCGCCACTTGGTGGGTCTTTGAGGTGGTGCCCATCGGGATCACCAGTCTGGCCATCGGCGTGCTTCAAGTGCTTTTCTTCATTCGTCCGGCCAAAGAGGCATTCAAGGATTTCATGGACCCGAGCGTGCTTTTCATCTTCGGCTCCATTGTGGTGGGCCTGGTCTTTACTAAAACCGGTTTGACCCGCCGTATCGCCTATAAGATGCTGGCCGTCGTGGGTGAAAAAACCAGCATGATCTATCTGGGGTGCTTCTTGCTGACGGCCGCATTGACCCACATCATGGCCCATACCGCCGTGGCGGCCACCATCTATCCGCTGTTGGTGGCCATCTACTCCATGTACGGCGAAGGTGACAAACCCACCAAGTTCGGCAAGGGTCTTTTCATCGGCATGGCCTATATCGCCGGCGCCGGTTCCATCGTCACCCTGCTGGGCGCCGCCCGCGGCGCAGTGGCCCTCGGTTTCTTCAAAGAGGTCGCCGGCAAGACGGTGGGCTTTTTTGAACTGACCTATTACATGTTTCCCATCGGCTGGCTGATGACCTTGCTCCTGTGGGTTTTTTTCATGATCGTCATGAAACCGGAAAAAGACACCATTCCCGGTCTGCGCGAGAAAGCCAAAAGACTCAACTCCGACATGGGACCCATCTCCAAGAATGAAATCGTCGCCGCCATCATCGTGGGTTCCGCCATACTGGTACTGGGCGTTTCAGCGGTAATGAAATCCACCATTCCCGGATTTGTCCCCCCCCATAAAACCGCTGTCCTGCTGACCTCGACCATTCTCTTTTTTGCCACCGGGCTCCTGGACATCAACGACCTGGAAGAGATTCCCTGGAACATTATCCTGCTCTTCGCCGGCGCCATGAGCATCGGCTTTTGCCTGTGGCAAACCGGTGCGGCCGAATGGATGGCCGTCCATTGGCTGACCATGTTCAAAGAGGCCCATTGGTTCGTCTTCGTCATGAGTATCGCCTTTTTCGTCATGATAATGACCAACTTCATCATGAACGTGGCCGCCATCGCCATCTCCCTTCCGGTGGCCCTGGTCATCGCCCCCTACCTCGGCGTGGCCGGCGAAGTCATCTTGTTCAGCTCCCTGGTTGTGGCCGGTATGCCCTTTCTGTTGCTGGTGGGCGCCGCACCCAACGCCATCGCCTATGATTCCAGACAGTTCACCACCGGAGAGTTCTTCTTGTGGGGTATTCCGGCCAGTATCATCCTGATGATCGTCACCGGCTTTGCCGTGTATGTGCTTTGGCCCGTCATGGGTCTGCCCATTACCACCGGATAAGCCGCATCCTTCGAACACAGCCATTGCAGCCTTGCCGCCCTTTGGGCGGTAAGACTGTTTTTATTGCATCATTAAAACCCGGCCCTCAGGGCCGGGTCATCGAGCTTTGGCTCTACAATATAGCAAAGGCGCTGTAATGGAATCTCGAATATCCAACAAGGAACCGCTGCATGCCAAAGTATTGAATTTCCGAAACGCTGTTTTGCCCCATATTGACAATACGGGTCGTGTATTCTATAAACCGGGGCTTGTCCAACATACCAGATTCGGTCATCGACAGAATCGCCTTGTAAAAAGAAAAACAGGATGAATGCTCTGATGAATGGACCCCGGTATAATGTTAAGTTGACCACCCTTCTGCTTCGGTGGCGCCACAATGTTCGGCAATGGTCACAAAAGCCCCTGAATGCCGTACTCGATTGTACTATCTACTTCGCAACCGCCTTTGTGCTTGAGGTTTTGTTACTCTCCCTGGCAAAGTATCTCTGGTTTATCCTCGTTGCCACGAATGTGGGTGATTACTACAGGCAATCCCACCCCCATGCCACAATGGTTATCGAAAGAATTCTTGGCACGGGGGCTGTCACACTATCCGTTCAGGTAGTTCTTCTAGTGTTGATTGTTAATTTAATGATCGGCCTCGTTGCTCAATTGACTCATTTTTCCCGATTTTATCTTGATGCCGGCGGCTTCATCATAAAGCTGCTATGGATCTCTTCATCTACATTGACGACAGCTTGGATCACAAGCCAAAGGGATCCATCACCATCGCTTGCCATGGCTTTTGTGTTAACCTTGCCGCCCACCCTGTGCTTGTTGAAAAGTTGCCTAAATCTTGCGAGGACCATTTCACCTG
>JASFER010000109.1:0-18171 GCA_050124755.1 Desulfobacteraceae bacterium | reverse complement strand
GTCCACCCGCCGGGCTCGCTGATCTATGCCATGGGGATCACCCAGCACACTTGCGGCGTAGACAACGTCAAAGCCTGCTGCAATCTGGCCATGCTGTGCGGCTATGTGGGCATCGCCGGCGCCGGCGTCAACCCCTTGCGCGGTCAAAACAATGTCCAGGGCGCCTGTGATATGGGCGGATTGCCCAACGTGCTTACCGGTTATCAACCCGTGTCTGAACCTGAAGTCATTGAAAAATTTTCCAAGGCCTGGGGACGGCCCCTATCCGACCGCCCGGGGCTGACCATCACCGAAATGGTGACGTCCATGCTCGACGGCAAGCTCAAGGGACTGTTTGTGATCGGTGAAAATCCCAAACTCAGCGACCCGGACTGGCAGCATTTTCATCATGCCTTAAAAGCGCTGGACCTTCTTGTGGTTCAGGATCTTTTTCTTTCCGAAACCGCCCAGGTGGCCGACATCGTTTTGGCTGCCGCTTCTCTGGCTGAAAAAGAGGGGACCTTTACCAATACCGAGCGTCGCTGCATGAAGATTTCACGGGCCATCGAACCCGTGGCTGATACCCTGCCCGATTGGAAGATCATCTGCCGGCTGGCCACTGCCATGGGATATGAGATGTCCTACCGGAATGCAGAGGAGATTTTTAACGAGATGACCGGCTTGACGCCCAAAAGTTATGCCGGCATGCGCTATGACCGCCTGGGCCTAAACGGCCTGCAGTGGCCCTGCCCCAACAAAGAGCACCCCGGCACTCCCTATCTGCACAAGGATCATTTCGCCCACGGCAAGGGCAAATTTCACGCGTTGGATTACCACGATCCGGCTGAACTGCCCGGCGAAGATTATCCTTACTATTTGACCACCGGCCGCATGTTCGCCCACTACCACACCGGCACCATGACGCGCATCTCACCGCATCTGGATGTGGAGCAGCGAACCGGCTATGTGGAGATCAACCCGGAGGATGCCGCCCGGCACCATATCAATGCCGGCGACACCGTCATTCTGGCCTCCCGGCGGGGCGAGATGGAGGCACCGGCCAGGATCACCGATGCGGTGACGCCGGGTACCTTGTTTTTACCCATCCATTTTGGCGAGAATCCCACCAATATTTTAACCAGCTCGGATGCTTTGGATCCACTGGCCAAGATACCGGAGTTTAAAGTCAGTGCAGTCCAGCTGCGCAAATTGGAAGCCTGAGACCAGCGTTCATTTCGCATAGAACTTGACAGCACTTTGTTAAACAGAATATTAGTGCTGTAGCTTAACAAATTATGTGAAAGAGGTTTTTTTGTTTAAAATATCAATGGATATTGTGTCAATCGCTGCCGACAAGGGGTCTAACCCATTGGTGGTTGATTGCACATAACTCTGCATTACGAAAAACAAGCTGTTTGGTTTTAAAATAGATCTGTTTTCCAGTCTGTTTACAGCAGCTTTATATCAAAGCTTCCGCCGCTACAGTTGCCCCCTCAGTCAGTAACGATTCATTTCACTAAGAAATCAAAAAAATAATTAAAATTTCCGGTGGGCTGCATATCCCGTCTTCGGTGTCATGTAACAGCAAATACCGGTATCTTTGATAGCAACAAAAAGTGGAGATCAAAAATGGTCACAAAGAAATGCGCATGTCGAATATATAAAAAGGAAACAAGCCAACAGCTTTCAAAGATGGGGTGGACTTCCCATTTTCAAACCCAACTGCAAGGTTATTACAATGATGATTTTATCCCGGCCAGAGTGGTCGGGGTAAATAAAAATACCTTTCGTATCAGTAACGGAAAAAAAGAGTGGCTCGCTACCATAGCCGGAAGGCTCAGGAACCTATCCCATGGCTTGTATCCGGTCACAGGGGATTGGGTCCTTGTGACCGATTCCGTTATATTGAAGGTGTTGGCCCGAAAAAATGCCCTGTCCCGTGGAGCTTCGGGCACACATGGGAAACAGAATTCACAGCCCAGAAAGGAGCAGGTAATTGCGGCTAATCTCGATACAGTGTTTGTCGTTTGCGGTCTGGACCTGGATTTTAACCTGCGCCGCATCGAACGGTACCTGACCTTAGTTTATAACTGCGGGCTGAATCCCGTCATCATTCTGACAAAAGCAGATCTCCACCAAGATCCAATGCCTTTCGTTAGAGAAGTTGAAAGCGTTGCTTTCGGGGTTTCTATACATTTGGTTTCTGCACTGGATGGTAAGGGGTTGCCCCCTCTCGAAGCATATCTATCTCCAGGACAGACCACCACCATGGTTGGGTCTTCAGGTGTCGGTAAATCCACTCTGGTGAATCGGCTCTACGGGAGAACCATTCAGGCCACAGGTTCTGTGAGAGAAAGTATTGGGAAAGGGAAACACACAACCACCTCAAGGGATTTGATTATGATGCCCCAGGGAGGAATGGTGATCGACAATCCCGGAATTCGTGAAATCGCATTTTGGAATAACAACGACAGGATCGATGTCGCCTTCCCAGAGATTGAAAAGCTATCCGAGAAATGCCGTTTTTCAAATTGCACTCATACCCACGAACCTGGTTGCCGGGTCCTTCAGGCGGTAACTGACGATGAGATCTTGCATGACAGACTGGAAAGCTACCGAAAAATGAGGCGTGAACTTAAATATCTATCCAAACGAAAGCACAAGAGTGCCGACCGAGTGGAAAAGGAACAATGGAAAGAGGTGGCTTTGAAAATCAAAGCGCTAAAAAAAAGGAGGCGCAATGGGTAATATTCTAAATCAGATTGTGGTCAGGTGAAATGCCGAAAAAGTGGCACATTTTATTTTTGTGTACTTGCGCATTTAGAATGCGGGCTGAAAACCGGCACTGTGGGCTGAAATTGCAACGTTAGGGGTTACAAATCATCAAAGGGATTAATCGTTGTGTTGTCGATGGTGATAAATACATGCTTGTCTTTGCAGGATATGCGGATGTTATGGTGCGTACCGCCGGAAAGAGCGGGATAACGGGCGCGCAGTTTGGCAAAATCGAGGGTTTCCAGAGCCAGGCGGAACATATCGATGATCGGCTCCAACCGCTTTTGTTCTTTCAAACCGGCCTTGAAGTATTCAGAAATCGCACGATTGTACCGCCGATTGAGTTCAGTCTCGATGCAATGTGCGGTTAGGTCAAGTTGTAAGTCCATGATCCATCTAAAAATGCAGCCGCATTCCGGCATACCCCCTGGAGATCCGGTTGCCGTAGGCTTTTTCAAGAGCGGTTACGGCATTTTCTCCCGTGCAATGGCATGCAACCATGGTGGCCGGGTTCAGCGCTTTTAATTCCGACACGGTCCGCCTGATGCGCTCCGGTCCGGCACCTTTCAGATGGAATCCGCCAACCACCGCATGAATGATTTCTTCTCCGCGCAAACGCCGGACATGGTTCAGTGTGTTGATCAAACCGGCGTGGGCGCATCCCACACACACCACCGGTCCTTTGGGGGTGTCGATCCACAGGGCCATGTCGTCATCAACGGCATCCGTGCGCCGGGTACCTGGATCAAGATAAAAAGGGCCGCCGGTATCTTCAAAGCCCGACGCCCGGGGGATGGGCCCGGTCAGGCCGATATCTTCGGAAATTTTTATCGGTTCGGATACCCAGTGCATGCGCTGGCTGGGCAGTCTGTCCAGGGCCGCCATGGTTTCTCTGGGCATGTGAATGCCGCGCGTTGATCCGGAACTTATGCTGTAGCGCGGTTGAACCGCTCCGGGATGGCAGAAGAGTTCCACAGCCGGGTTGCACCGCAGCACATGGCCGACGCCGCCGGTGTGGTCATAGTGGCCGTGGCTCAGCACAATGGTGTCGGCCCGCTCTAATGCGATCCCCAGTTTCTCTGCATTAACGGCCAGGGCGGGCCCCTGACCGGTATCGAACAGGATATGACGGTCCCGCGTATCGATCCACATGGCCAAACCGTGTTCCTCCCTCAGATTGGGATCGGCCTGGTTGTCGACGATCAGGGTGATGTCCAAATGGCTGACGGCCATGACCTACCTCTTTTACAGGGTGTGCAAGGATTCGGAAGCGATGGTACCTACGACCATGTCCCCCATGGATATCTGTTTCTTAAAGATCTCGGCGGTGGTGAGCACGGCACGATAGCTCATGCTCGGGGTGCGTACCGTTATTTCGCCCAGGACGCCCTGATGCGCTATGCGGCAGACTTTGCCGGCCAGGGCGTTGGGTTGTCCGTTAAGCTCGCCGGTACGGTACAGTTGTACATCTTCCGGGCGAAAGGCCAGGAAATGATGATCGGCATCGGCTTTGTATCTAAGTTCAAACCGGTGCCCACCCACGACGGCACGGCAGCTGTCGATGCTTGCTTCGTAGAGGTTGTGCATGCCTACAAAGTGTGCGGCGAAAGGGGTGGCCGGCTTTAAAAAAATGGCGTCGACGGAGCCGGTCTGTTCGATGCATCCGTTGTTGATCACCGCGACGTGCTGGGCCAGGTAACGCGCTTCTGCAAAGTCATGGGTGACCATCAGGACGGTGACATCGGTGTTGCTGTGCAGCTCCTTGAGAATGTCGCGGATCTCTTCCCTGAAATTGGGATCCAGGGCGGAAAGGGGCTCGTCCAGAAGGAGCAGGGCGGGCTCCACGATCAGGGCACGGGCCAGGGCCACACGTTGTTTTTCGCCTCCGCTCAAGGTCGTCACATTGCGATGCAACAGGTGGCCGATGCCGAGAGCGTCTACCAGTTGGTCCCATTTTGTTGTCTTCTTGCCGGGGGAATCCTTTTTTTGGTAACGCAGGCCGTATTGGATATTGTCCTTGACGGTGAGATGGGGAAACAGGGCGCTGTCCTGGTAAACAATGCCCACACCGCGTTTTTCCGGAGAAAGATAGGTGACATCCCGGCCATCAAAACATATTCGACCGCCGGCCACAGGCACAAGGCCGGCCACCGATTCCAGCAGCACGGTCTTGCCGGCGCCTGTGGGTCCCAGCAAAACGAAGAATTCACCGCCGGCGACGTGAAGGTTAATGTCGTCCAGAGAAAAATTCGGCAGGCTGACGCAGAGGTTTTCGATGCGGATCATCGGGTTTTCTCACCATCGTTTGGCTTGGGTCTGGCAAAGAGCCGCAACAGCACGAATAGCAGCAGGGACACCAGGATGAGCCAGACAGCCACGGGTTGAGAGTATTTTAATCCATAAGCGGTAAACCGCTCGTAAATCATCACCGGTGCGACCATGGGGTGGTAGGCCACGATGACGATGGCGCCGAATTCGCTGATGGCCCGTGCCATGCACATAATAATACCGACGACCAGGCTGCGCCAGGTCAGCGGAAGGGTGACGCGAAAAAAGGTGGATGCCGGCGATGCGCCCAAGCTGCGGGAGACATTTTCCACGCGCCGGGAAACGGACTCGAATCCGGTCTTCACCGTATTGATGAAAAAGGGCAGCCCCACAAAGAGCATCACCGCCACGATGCCGGTGGTGGTGCCCATGATGCGTATGCCCATATCGGCCATGAGTTGTCCTGCCCAATGGTTTCTGCCGGCAAGGCTCAGCAGGGCGATGCCGATGACGGGATGGGGGATCATAATGGGCAGATCCACGGCGCTCTCCACCAGTTTCTTGCCGGGAAAGTCGAACCTTGCCAGAAGATAAGCAAAAGGGGTGCCCAGTACCAGGGCGATGAGCCCGGCGCATAGGGCGGTGCCCATGCTCAGACCGATGGCATGCATGACATCGCCGTCTTTGAGGGTGTCCGCCATGTCGGCGGCCGAAGGCTGCAGAATCATTTGCACCAGCGGCAACAGAATAAAGAGCAGGGCCATGGTGCTGCCGGTCAGGGCCAGACCCGTAAACGGATCCGGCCGCAACAAGGCGATGCCGCGTGTCCTCTTCATCGGCTATTGGCGTACTTCAACCAGGTTCACAAGGACCTGGGGCAGTTTGTCCTTAGTGGCTGTATCCGGCACCCGGCAGGGGGCAAAGGGCGGCTGTCCCATCTCCTTCAGCACCTTGAGGCCGCCCTGGGGCGACAGCAGGTAGGCCAAGAATTTCAGAGCCCCCTCGCGGTTGGGCGCATCCTTTATCAAGGTGATGCCGTAGGTGCAGGATTTGCCCGTGCGGGTGATCCAGGTGCCCGGCTTTTTGCCGGTGACCTTGACCTTGGCCTGGGCGTAATCGTCGTCGAATTTATAATTCCCCAGATTGATGCGGTCGTCCAGAACAACATATTTGAGACCGTGCTGGACAGCCACGGAGAGATACTCCCAGGCATAGTCCATGTTTCCGGTTTTGAGCAGGGAGACCAACTCCACCGATTTGGGGCGCACATTGGCCTTGGGACGGTTGGCGATCAGGCGGTCGTAGAGCCCGGGCCGGCGGGTAAATTTTTCAGCCAGCTGCAGCACCATGAGGCTGCGGTAGCCGCAGGGGTCCAGGTTGGGATCGGAGTGGCCCCAGACCACTCCTTTGCGTCCCAGAATGTCGGTCCAGTTGTCGGCGTTGACTTCGTCGGCAAAACGGCTGTTGTCGGTGTAGCACAACACCAGCTGATTGGAGGCGAAGCGGATGTTCCAGTCGGCGTGTTCGGGAATCAGATTCTTGTCGATGACCTTGAAATCCGCAGACGCCATGATATCCGCGGGCTTGCCCAGTTCAGAGATCATGCGGGCCATTTTCGTGCTGCCGCCGGCTTCGCGCTGGATGTCGATATTCGGGTGCATGGCTTCAAAATCAGCTTCGATTTTGGCAAAGGGAACGGTGAGGCTGCCGGCATGGAAAAGGGTCACTTTCTCTTTGGCCAGGGCGGTGCCGGCCAGGGCGATGGTCAACACGGCCATCAACACAATACGGCTCAGTCGCACGGATTTCATTTTCGTCTCCTTGATTGTCCTTAAGTTGATTTAAAAGGGATGCTGCCTGCACCGGACGAAGTGCGGGCAGCGGAGACGTCATAAATAATCTTTGGAAGTGGGCAGGTCAATCATTATTATGAGCATATGCTCAAAATAACCAGGGATGACTTATTCCGACACCTGAACTTTGATAAATGGTGTTTTGTATGAATCCGGCGGGTGAACCGGAGGCTTGAGTTCCTTTTTGATGTGTTGGCCCCGCCGGATCATAAAGTTTCGGACCTATAACCAAAAATAAGGAGAATCGGCCTGCATCTTATTCGCCCGGCACGTATTAGGTTTTAAGTTTTAGGTTTTAGGTTTTAGGTTAATGAATTCTGTCTATTATAATGAATGCGGCATCTGCCTTGGTTCGTCATATGCCCACGGACATAGGCCATAAGCGCGTCATACGACCATATAGAACAGGTCCCCAACCTTTACCTAAAACCTAAAACTTAAAACCTAAAACCCTGGGCTGATAACTGGATGAATTCTCACCGGATCTAGAAGCCTTATTATGGGTTATGGGTCCGTAAAGTGATGCAATACCTTACGCAGCCCTGGTCTTGGTCCATACCGTCGCCAGGGATTTGATGATGTCGCGCATGCTTTGGACCGCCGGTCCGGCGCCCTCCATTTGAATCGGTGCCCGGCCGCTGTCTCCGGCCATCGCCACGCTTGGATCCATGGGGATGGAACCCAGAAAGGGCACAGCCATTTCAATGGCCATGCGCCGGCCGCCGCCGGATCCCAGGATGGGGGTGATCTCACCGCATTTGGGACAGGCGAAGCCGCTCATATTTTCAATGACGCCCAGCACCGGAACGTTGAGCTGGCGGCAAAAGGTGATGGATTTGCGTACATCCACGGCCGCCACTTTCTGGGGTGTGGTCACGATCACGGCGCCGTCCAGCTTTTTGATCAATTGGCAGACGGACAGCGGCTCGTCGCCGGTGCCGGGGGGCGAGTCCACCACCAAAAAGTCCAGATCGCCCCAGGCAACATCCCGGAGAAATTGACGAATCACATTGGATTTCATGGGACCGCGCCAGATGATGGCATCGTCTTGGCTTTTTAAAAAGAACCCCGGGGATATGACCTTGAGGCCGCCCACATCGATGGGTAGCATTTCCTCACCGTTTCCCTGAGGGGTCAGGCCCTCGATGCCCAGCATGGTGGGGATGCTGGGACCATGAATATCCACGTCCAGCAATCCGGTGCGGTTCCCTTCCATCATCAAGCCGACTGCCAGGTTGACGGCTACAGTGCTTTTGCCGACCCCGCCCTTGCCCGAGAGCACGACGATTTTGCGTTGAACGCGGCAGAGCCTGGATTCCAGTTTTTGTCGTTCAAGAAAGTCAGCATCGGTTTCGCCCGGTTGCCGATTGGCGGCCGAACATTGGTCCTTATTGCAAGAATCGCATGTGGTCATTTTAGTTTCCTTATTTAATAGATGGGTTTCAAACCAAGAAAGATGAAGAAAATGCAGAGCCTGTGCCATCCTGAGCCGTTGACGCCGAATCGTGTAAGGATACCATTTTATTTTATTATTTTAGGGTGATGATGGGACAATGAAAAACGGAGGGTAGCCAATTTGCGCCGCTAATATAATTATGTGTTGCAATGGTGCTACTTATTATTGGGTAAAGAAACCAAGGTACCTGAAAAGCTCGGCCCTTCAGACCGGGTCAGAGAGCTTTACCGAAAAGCAAACGTCCGGCCGGGTCAGAGCCCGGCCCTACGAAGACCATTGTCAGGACGAACGAAAGTGCCTGGAAGGTAGGGCCGGCCTCCGCGCCGGCCGGGTATGGAACTCGACGCCCCGCATGTGACAGTGCCGTTTTCAAACTGTGGATAATAAGGGTTGAGCCCATCATTGTCATGAGATATTTCTCATAAATAGTGCCCATCCAGAATTTGTGCAACAAGGGGTTTCCCGTACGGGTAAATTGTATGCTTTAGGTCCCGGCAGATTTTTCATCCATTTCGATTTGTATCGGGACAGTCAGAACGGGAACGGGAGAATTTTTTACGACTTTTTCCGTTACGCTGCCAAACGGGAAAACGCCCCTTTCTCCGTGGGTCGGCATGACAACCAGATCTACCTCTTCTTGATCAATAAACTTCAATATTTCCTGGGCCGGATTACCCATTGCAGTGTGGCGGGTGTGCTCGGGGCAATCCTGCAGGTATTTGCTGCAAATCCGTTCAAGCCGTCTTTGTCCCAATTCACGCCCGCGGTCTAACATGCTGTCGGTTTGATCTTTTCCCAAATCATCATACCAGGGTTCAAGGTGGGTCGTATCAAAAACATATAGCATATGTAATTCGGCATCATATTTTTTCGTCAGTGAATCCACAATCGGCAAGGCTTTTGCGGCATTGCGCGAAAAATCCGTGGGCCAGAGTATTTTTTTAAATTCCATAGTGTCGCCTTCCTTTGATACCGAAGCAATGAACGTTACCCCGGCAATGATGCCAAGAGTGGGACCGTCAACATCTCACAATGATCACGGTCGTATGGTCGAGGGCGCGAATCAATTTAATACTGGCATCGCCGATGACAAACTCTTCCGACTTGGACATTTTTTTGCGGCCAATGACGACAATATCATATTGGCCTTTTTTCAGTTCAGCGATGATGCCGTCTGCAAGCGTTGGAAAAGGCTGGGTTTCCAGATGAACGTGCACATTGTCAGGTGGATATCCGCACTCGATGAGTCTCTGGCGGGCATTGGACAAGTTGGTATCAATTTTCTCCTTCTGTGTTTGCATAAATTTTCTGCCCATCATCTCCTCGCTGCCGGTGGGTTTGCGGAAAATGTGCATCAGGGTGACCTGCACTTCTGAAAAGCGGAGAGGTGTCTGTGCTAGAAACTCCACCGCCAGGTTTGCACACGGCGTTTCGTTGAATACGACTAAGATAGATGTGCTCACGGTTCTTCTCCTTTACAGGGAAGCGAGGTAACCATTTAGATCTTCAAGGATTTCATCGACCGACTCGTATGTAAACGGTGCGCCGGCTGAAAAGTGCATCAAAATATTGTTCAGCATCAAGGGAACATAGGGGTACAGCTTGTGCAAATTCACCAGCCGATTGGGGTGGAGAATGGAAAAATCTTCCGGTCCGAGTCGCTCGATTAAATCTTTGTATGTATAGGGTTTGTGTTTGATCATATACGCATTATGAAAAACCTTGCCGACAGCATAAATCAATATGTTGCCTATTCCGAAAATATCCAGACCAAACGGATTTTCCGGTGATTCGAACTCAAAATCAAAATCGATCCAGACATAGCGCCCGGTTTTTTTCCCCACGATAATATGATCGTTGCGGATATCGCCGTGGCGAAAACCATTGCGGTGCAAAAAGGCGATAGCCGCAAAAGCCTCTGACAGGTGTCGCAAAATATTCGGCAGCTCGTCTTTAAAATATTTGGCATGGGGCATCCGCAAACTGTCAAGGTGCAACATAAAGTTTTTCCCCCGCACGATATCCAGAACGCGCACCAGGTTGTTTTTAGCGTCCACGTAGGAGACGCCCTGCATAAAGTCCGGCCGGTCCCGGCAAAGATTCAGAATGCTATCCTCTTTTTCCGGACTGCGATAGCATTGAACGGTGGCGCCGCCCAGCCGGGTTTTAAATCGTTCAAAAAAGGATAATTTGGCAATCTTGCGAATGCCGGTTTCAACCTCGATAACGCGTTTGACCCAAAATTTAGGATCTTCAATTCCAAAACGGCGCTCACGCTCTTCCCCGGTGACCTTAAACCGCCGGCCGCCGACCAGGATCTCATCACCGGGCTGGATGGAAAGAAAATCCGAGGTGTCGGTAAAGCAGCGTGCAGCAGGCATCGCTAACTTCCTTTGCGCAACCGCTCGGGCAAACTCGATAAGGCCATCTGGACTTGGTCTAGAAAATTTTTCAGACCGTTGTTTTCGATCACCACCCCCAATAGTTGGGAAAGTACCGAAACGGAATCAACATCCTCTTCGTTCAGGACGATGGGTGCACTGTGATATGTGCGGATCAATCCTATCACCGTATTGCGGCATTTTATGGGAAACGACAGCATGGCGGTAATCCCCTCGCGGCGGGCCTCCTCACGATAGTGAACCCGGGGGTCGCTTTGCATATCATTTACCAAAACCGGCCGGCCGCTGACAAAAGCGTCATCTTTTTCATCCTTAAACAAGGGACCCTTGGTCAGATATGCTTCGCTGAGCCCGTAGCTGGCCACCCGAAACAGCTGGGATTCATGCTCATGGTAGAGCAGAAGACTGGCCCCTTTGAGTTTGAAGGAGAGGCACAATCCTTCTATAAAATGATTCAGGAGCACATCCAGGTCTTCATATTGGGATATGGCCAGGCTAATGGCCTTAAAATGCCTCAAGTGGAATCGTCTTTCCGGTTCTTGGCTCATGGTAGGCTCCTTATTCCGTGATCAATCGGATCTCACCGGCGAAGCGCCGGGTCCGGCTCGATGCCGCAGTAGTATTCCGTTCAGTCGTAATAGGCGGAGATATGGTGTCATGAGAGGTGGTCAAAGCGAAATAAAAAGCAGGCTGAAGTCTATTTGCGCATACCGTGGTAAGTCACTGCAGTCGCACTGGATTGGCTATGACAAATATCCTTTTTATAGCATGCCACAAACATGCTGCCGTGACAAGATTACCTAAAAAAATCTATTTGAGCCGCTGAATCAGCTCGAGCGCCGCCTTTTCGCCGGAAAGCAGCATTCCACCGAATATGGGGCCCATGCGGGGACCGCCGAAAGAGGCGTTGGCGGCCATGCCGGCCACATAGAGTCCGGGAAAGATTTCCCGGGTATTTTCCAGGGTCAAGGTTTCGGCCTTTTCGGCCCACATGGACTTTTCGCCTTCGATTTTTCCGCTGGGGGTCATCAGTTTGCCCGGAACCTTGCGTTGCACCACATTGACCACTTCAGTGGCATGTCCGGTGGCGTCGATAATGTATTTTGCCCGCACGGTGAGCGGATCGACGTGCAAACCGGCCATCTCCACGGCCGACCAGAGGATCACCAATCCCATGACCCGATCGGTGCGCATCAGGACATCTTCCACGCTGATACAATTGAAGATGGCCAGGCCGGCCTGGACAGCCTTGGCCACCAGGCAGCCCACGCATTCAACAGCGTCGGCGGTGTAGTAGTTTTCTTCATATTGCTGCCGACGGATGCCGAATTCATCCAGAATGCGCGCTGCCGCCGTTTGGACGACGATTTCGTTGAACATCATACCGCCGCCCCATATGCCGCCGCCGATGCTCAGCTTGCGTTCATACAGGGAGACTTTCAAACCGGACTTGGCCAGGTAGTAACCGGCCACCAGGCCGGAAGGGCCGCCGCCCACAATGGCCACGTCGGTTTGTAGGTTTTGGGTGAGTTTCTCATAATAACGGTCGATGATGGCCCGGGAGATGGTGATTTCGTTCAGTTCCATGTTATGGTCCCTCCTAGTTAATGGCCAAAAAAAACCTTTAACTCCCTCCCCCTTGACGAGGGAGGGCCGGGGAGGGGGTGAAGGCTATCAGGCCCTGATGCCCCCGCCCCAACCCCTCCCGCTAGAGGAGGAGTGTTTTCGTTCAGGAAAATAGCATGGCAGCCAGTGTTTAACGCCATAAAACCATTCTAAAGAATAAAATCAGTATTGTCACCATTTGCATTTGTAAATTTCGGAAAAATCAAAGGGCGGGCTTCGATTCCCCATCAAGGAGAAATCGACTGACAAGGTTTGAACTTGTGTCCATCCAGAAATGGTAGATTGTGGTTCAGATCAAGGCCGCAGCGAGGTTGAAACCGCAGGCGTAGCGCGCTACGTTGAGGATTTCAACCGAATGAGAACGCCGAGCTGGGCCGCAAGATGCCATTTATGGATGGACACAACTTATTAAATCCAAGGTATCTGCTGAGAAACGATTTGATCGTACACGCTATTGTTGTGTCCCGGAAAGCAGTTTCCGGGACACAACAAAAGATGCTTTGCTATTCCTCTTGCGGTTCAATCTCTTCGAGGCGCTTTTTAATGGCATCCAATTCCGATTGCAGCGCCTGGCTTCGCATTTTTAGGGATTCCTTTTCCAATTCCGGATTGAACGGTTGGGCCGGTGACGGATAGGCGCCGAGATACATGCGTCCAGGTTGACCGGTGGCAAAGTATCTATGCCGCCAGCCGCGGCCTCCGGCTGCGTAGCCGCCGCTCCACCCCCTTTGTCTGATGGCCATACCCATTCGTGCGCCTCCAGGAATTTCTGAATTGGCATAACCGGGTTTGTCAAAACCTGCACAGAATCCGGCACTGCGACCACTCCTGGGTCCGGCACCCATGGGACCGGTTCGATTTCCTCTAGGCATGATGGTACCTCCTTTTTTCACTGTCTGGTCATTGAAGCGCCGCATTGGGCGCATTTTTGCTGCATGCAGGGAACCCCGCGCTGGTGGGGTGCCTGGTGTCCACACTTTGGGCAAACGCAAGTGTCCGCATTTGCCGATGGACCGTAGCCGCTACCCTGCCCGCGGCTACTGCGGCCTTGTCCTTGTCCTCCCGCTCCTCGTCCCTGGCGTCCCAATCCCTGACCGGGGCCTCGTTTACCTCGTTTGTTGCCATTCATTTTATAATCCCTCCCATCTGAACCATGCGTGCCTCTTAAACGGCGTCTGCCGGTGTTGGGGCAACCGGGCATGGCGTAAACCGCCCCGGGAAGCTTTCCGTCCAGCCAAGCCTGAATCACCTCCTGCAGGTCACCGGCCACAAAGGAGATCACTTCGATGCCGTAGGCCGCAATGGTTGCCTGCAATGGCCTGGATATGGCGCCGCACACCAGGGTGTTGACTCCCAAATCGGCCAAACCGGAAGCTCTTAAGTTGGGTATGTCACCGGCCGCTTTAACCTTGGTCTTACGGATAATCCGCCCGGCTTCGGTCTCCACCAGTTCTATCCACCGGGCCACATCAAAGACCGGGGCGATGCGGTTGTTCCAGGTGGCAAAGGCGGCTTTGGTCATTTTTCCCTCCGGAAACCATCTCAACAACTGATTTTGGTCCAAGATGCAGGCGGTGTTGAGTTTCAAATCCCGCCCATGGCGGGACATCCTCCGGTATGTCGAGGATTTGAAACCCAGTCCCAACACCCGGAGTGGGCCAAAAGATCTCTTTGAGATAGCGTCTACTCAATATTCCAGCACAGGCTATGCCAAGACTAAAAAGTCAGCTGGTATGGATCTAACTAAAATTAAAGGGAAATTTTAGTTTATGGACCGGCTAAAAGGATTTTGTGGTCGCATAAAAGCAACTCTATGCAAAAAAGGGTCGCACAAATGCCCTTTTTTTCAGTGAGTCAAGAACTATGAACCTGGAACCATGAACTTTGAACTCTGAACTTATGCCGACTCTGATCTCAGTAGTCAAATCTTTTGTTTATCCGTTGACATATCAATTTTTGAGCGGCCGTCTAAAGATGGCAGAGAAATTCCCAGCTTTTTGATTTTTCTGAACAGGGTGCTCTTATGGATTCCCAGTTCTTTAGCAGCGGCCAACCGATTGTAGTTGTTGTGCTCCAATGCGCTGCAAATGGCCTGGGTATCCAGCAATTCGCGTGCACTGCGGATGCCCGAAGCGGGGGTGTTCAGCTTTCCACGGGCTGTCAACTCTTCAGGCAAGTGGGCGATGCCGATGTGGGATGCGTCGCATAGAATGAAGGAACGTTCGATAACGTTTTCCAGTTCGCGGATGTTGCCCGGCCAGTGATGCGCCATGAGCAGTGAGATGGCTTCCCCGGAAATGCCGAGAATGGATTTGTGCTGCAAGCGATTAAAGCGTTGGATGAAGTGTTCGACCAGGATGGGTATGTCTTCCTTGCGGTTGCGAAGGGGCGGCAATTCGACGCGTACCACATTGATCCGGTAGTAAAGATCTTCGCGGAAGTTGCCTTTGCGGGTCTCGGTGGCAAGGTCTTTGTTGGTGGCTGTGATAATGCGCGCATCCGTTTTTTTTGAACGCACGGCTCCCAGCGGCTCATACACGCGCTCTTGAAGGACGCGCAGCAGTCGCACTTGCAGGGCCGGGCTCACCTCGCCGATTTCGTCCAGAAAAAGAGTCCCCCCTGAGGCCAGCGCGAATCGTCCAGGCTTGTCCTTGACCGCCCCGGTAAAGGCGCCGGTCTTGTAACCGAACAGCTCCGATTCCAGAAGTGTGTCCGGAAGCGCCGCGCAGCTCACCGCCACGAAGGGGCCCTTGCGATAGTGACTCAGCGAGTGGATGGTGCGGGCCATCAACTCTTTTCCCGTACCGGTTTCACCGCAGATGAGCACCGTACTCGGGCTGGCTGCAATGGCCGGCAACACCTCAAAAACCTTTTGCATGAGCGGGCTGCGGCTCACCAGGTCACCCATCCGGACGCCGCCCTCCAACTCCCGTCGCAGTGCTTCCACTTCGCTAAGGTCCCGAAAGGTTTCCGCACCGCCCACCACACGGCCTTGGGCATCCTTGAGCACTGCCGTTGAAACACTGATGGGCAGGCGGTTGCCGTCGGCGCCGATAATGTAACCCGATTGACCGATGATCGGTTTGCCGCTTTTCATTGTCTGTCTCAACGCGCATTCGGCTTCACACATGCTGGACCGAAAAACCTCAGAGCAGATTCGTCCGATGGCCTCCTGGCGTGAGATGCCGGTAATTTCCTCCGCTGCCCGATTGAATGAGGTGATACGCCACTGCTGATCAACGGTAAACACCCCGTCGGAGATGCTTTCCAGGATCGCTTCGGTTAAATTGGCCACCGAGGGGTGGTCGGTTTTGGGTTTTTTTTGCATGCGTCGGATTCCGTTTCTTTCTTTATTATGAGCATATGCCCATTTTGGTGCAAAAGCAACCCCCCCCAATCCTTTTCCCTCAAGCAGGGTATTCGGACTTTTTGAGATGGCTTCTAGTGTTGTGTTTCGGAATCAAGTGACATAGTATCAACTTTTTTTTCGGCCGGCCAACGAATGAAATCCTCGGCGCGCTGGCTGGGTAATGTTTTGCATCTGTGATCAAAATCGATTATAGGTTGGCTTACGAAACCTATACCTTAGCGGATGACGTTCCAATGACTTTAGATCTCGATCCCATCCCCACCGGAAGAATTGAGTACAAGGATCTGCTTGCCTTCATCAATGCCTTCCCTGCGCTCCTGTGGCGCATCGACCTTGTCAACAATAAAATCGAATATCTTAACGAGTACCGACTCACGCCTCTGGATGCCAATTCCGGCTTGCTGCTTCAAAACGTGGCCTTCCGTCGCGGTTTTGTCATTAAGGAGGATCTGTATCTGCTGGATAATTTCATGGAAGCTGTTCGTGCCGGGAAAACGGCGGCAACCCTCTTCCGGTTGAAACCTATCAACGATACGATCCAATGGGTAAAAGTAACGGGCGTAGCCGACAAAAAAAACCCCAGGTACTATTACGGTTTCATGCTGGATGTCACCGACACTGTGGGTATCGTGCAATCCATATCGGAAAGCGACGCCGAAAAAGATGCCATGATCGAATTCGTCGATCACCCGGCACTGCTGCTGGACGCCCATACCAAAACCGTAATGGCGCATAATGTCGCCTCCCGGGATCTTTTTCTGTACAAGCCCGCCCAGTTTTCCCGATTGAAGTTTTCTGATCTCTGCCATAAAAGCGTGGAGAACCATATCAGCCGAATTATTGAAGAGGCCATTTTCGATAAGCAATGGGAGGGGCGTCTGCTGTTCCAGCGCAAGAACCGGACGGTTTTTGCCGGAGATGTCGCCATTCGGCCCTACTATTTCAAAGGTCATCACGTTTTGCGTGTTTCGATTTATCATATCACCACGGATGATGAATCGCTGAAAAACATCTCCAAATCAAATTCACTCCTGGCGAAAAAGACGCACCCACTGAGAAAACAGATCAATGCCCTAAGCGGTAAAGTGGGGCAGGAGAACGATATTCAAAAGGTCCTGCAGATTCTTTTGGACAATCAGCCCGCTGACCGACAATTCGATGCCATCATCTATTCCGACATCTATGCGACCCGCAAGAAAGTGGTCGTTTACACGGCCGGCAAGCCCTTTGAACCACTGCCCCAGGGTGAAGTCTTTCCCTACGAAGGAACCATTGCCGAAAACATCGATCGCTTCAAACTGGCGCATTTGATCGTCGAAGACACCTTCGCCAGCATTAAGGCTATAGACTGGGCTCTTTTCGTTCCCCATGGCATACGGTCGTATTTCGCCAAAGCGTTCTATGAACGAAAGTTGATGCGCAGTGTCCTGATTCTGTGTTCCGTCAACCGTAATTTCTTCTCCACCGCCGGGCTGGACGGGTATGAACTCTATTACGAGCCCTTTCTCAAGGGGCTCAAGAACTGGCGCACAGCCCAGAAAAACATCAAGAAGAAATAACGCCCTCCGGAAGCGGCGACTTGAAGTTGCCCTCTCAATTCCGGGCACACCAGGCCTAAGGGTTCGCGCAAAAATAAATTTACATTACGCAAAACATATCCCGCTGCCGCCCGCCGGCTTTTAAAAAAGAAGCAGACGAAGGAGATAATTGGTGGAACCAATTATACAAAAATAGCCAGAATATTATTTTTATATTGACATTAATACGTAAATGTACCATTAATCGGCCATTCCAAACAAAAAATAATCAAATTGGTTCAACCAATATTGTGGGTTTGGCCATCCGATGAAAAAAGAAGACCGGGTCGTGGAGCAGATCATTAGCATGATCACCCAAGGTGATTATGATGTGGGCGATCGGCTGCCTGCTGAACGAGAACTCTCCAAGGCGTTTCAAACCAGCCGCCATACCCTTCGCGGAGCAATTCGCCAGCTGGCCGCCCAGGGGATTTTGGAAGTAAGATCCGGCTCCGGCTGTTATGTCGATGATAAACTGGACATTTCGCGGAACTGGGCCGCCCACCCGCTCCGACAAACTGCTTTCCGAGATATCGAGTTGCTCGAAGCGCGTTTCTATCTCTACCCGGCCCTGGCCACCGTCGCAGCGCAAAACGCCACGGAAGAGGACAAAGAGGCTTTGGAAGGCTGCCTCACGCGGCTTAGCAAGGCCATCATGTCCCTGGATGTCGAAGCGTTAGCTGTTGAAAACCGGCGTTTCATGGACCGGGTGGCACGATCCGCCCACAACCGGGTGCTGAATCTGTCCTTTCGACCGTTAAACAGAGGGGACATTCTATATTTCTTATGTCAACAACAAATTTAAGTGTATAATATCGGGTAGATAAAAAGTCCTCCTGGAAAAGTGCATAACGGTGCCATGGCA
>JASFER010000108.1:0-18656 GCA_050124755.1 Desulfobacteraceae bacterium | reverse complement strand
GTATTAAAAATACGCGTAAAATATACTTCTTAGCAGTCATGACGGTCTGCATAACGTTGCGGCTCAGGAACGCCGCGTTCTGTGCGGCGTTACCTGAAGCCGCTGGTTATCCAAAAAACCTTTAATATTGACAAATAGACCACGAGTGTGTATTAATACACACCATGGATAGCCGAAAGATTATAAAAATCCTAAGGCAAAATGGTTGGCACAAGGTCGCCAAAGTTGGCTCTCATACACAATTTCGGCATCCAGACATAAAAGGGCGTGTCACTGTGCCACACCCCAAAAAGGATATACCGATTGGCACATTGAAAAGCATCGAACGCCAATCGGGGATTAAGTTTAGTTGAGGTGTTATTATGGCAAATTATATAGCGATTGTACACAAAGAAGCCAATACCGATTTCGGTGTTTCATTTCCCGATTTCCCTGGCTGTATAACTGCCGGTCAAACTATCGACGAAGCCAAGGATTTTGCCCAAGAGGCCTTATCGCTTCATATTCAGGGCATGTTAGAAGATGGCGATAAACTGCCCGCGCCATCCAACCTTGAAAAAATAATGGCCAATAAGGATTTTGCCGATACTGTTGCCTATTTGGTCGTAACTGTACCAGATGCCAAACCTCGTACAGTGCGAGTTAATATCACCGTTCCTGAAATGACCCTTAAACAAATCGATGCGGCAGCTAAAAAACGTGGTATGTCACGCTCATCATTTCTCGTTCATGTTGCTCAACATGCGATTAAATATAACCGCACTCATTCATCGCTTTAGACACAGTCAATGTGGATAACGTTCGGTGTCAGCGGGCGCGTGGTCCTTGCGCTCCGCTGCACACCGTGGTTCTGCCCCCCATCAAATGATTATCTTGCAGGATCGACATTTCAAAAAGTCGATTCCATAACTCTTCTCGAGTGCAATACCGCAGAGTGGGCATGCGTTAGGCACATCATCGTCGTTTTCATAAAACCATAAATAGTAGGATATTGCCACCCTATCAAGTTGCTTTACAAGATCAAGTCCGTCGATATTGACCTGTCCTTTAACATCCAAAAGACGATCGCGTGCCCAATTCTCGTATTCACCTGAATCCAACCACAAAGCATAAAGAGAACCATAGACAGAATTCCAAGAAGCTATTGAATCAGCCAGAGTTCCACTAAGTGCCAATTTTTCAGGAGGTATTTCCCCATTACATCGCAAACAGTGGACAGGATTGCTCCCTAATTTGTGAGCAAGATAGATATCTTTTAATTCCTCGCAATGACATACTTCATCATCTGGAGTGGGCATCTCTGGTATGAGTTTTTGATATGGATCTTTCATAATCATTGAAAGCAGAACGACATGCTCACCTGACACCAAGGGTCGCATGGCCCTTGGTGTCAGGTGGAGCAATTGGTTAGCAAAAATTCAATTTTTTCAAATTCATCGGTGAATTGGCGAACCCCTGTTGGATCAATTATAAAAGACGTTTCAAATTTTGCGAAACCCACATCCCATTTTAAGCTTAGCTTTCTCTGGTCTGGAACGCTACGATGAATTTCAAGATCTCCTATTTGTATGATGAATGAATTATTCGTTGTATAGTCTGCAGCAGAGAGTTCCTTTTCGATATAAAGGGGTGAATTTGATATTGTATCAAGATCAGCATTGCTCCAGGTGCTGAGTTTATCAACAAGATCTAATATTGCGTGCTTGAAACAAGGATAATTAGGCAGCATAAATTCTATAATATCAACTGCTTCAGATACTCCATATATGCGACGTTTAATAGTCGCTGAAATAAAAACAATATTTTCATTTCGCGAACGAAACTTCAAGGCAACATTCCCATCACCATTCGTTGATCTTAAAATAGCTATGTTTTCTTCTTTTTTCACTACCTCATTCACCTGCTAACAGTAAGCATCAGTGGGCGCATGGTCCTTGCGATCCACTGAATGCTTTGGTTCGGTCAAATTATATTTGATCAAAGGCTTTCATCAAATCTGAGGCTTCTTTATGAGGAGATGCCCCACATGCCTTGCAAATACAATAAAACTCAGCCAAATCAATACGCCTTTGACCAAGTTCATAATGAGCGACCAATGAAGGCTCTCGATTCAGTTTCTTGGCTAAAGCTCTCTGAGTCAACCCTGCTTTGTTTCTGATTTCCACAAGCCTTTGGCTAATAATTTTTCCATGTTTGCTGTTTATTGTTTTTTTCATGCTCGTATTATACGAGCAAATAGCGCTTGCTTCAAAATTACGAGCATGGTACATTGTCAACATTTCGACGAATTAAATTCAGACAACGATAATGAAAATTGGATATTATAACAATGGCTTGTATAATGATAATATCACTAAGGCATTTTTCAGTCCTGCGTCGGATTGCCTGGGGATACGATGCGTCAATAAGTGACACTTTACACAAGATAATCGAAGATTGGGTTTCCCAAAATGATTCGCACTTTATTTGCGAATCATGCAAGGACCAAACATTCTGTCCTGCATGTTTTATAAAAAGACGCTGAAAGAAAGCCAAATCGGGGATAAGCTCTTGATAAATATAAAGGTTGGACTGATATCCCAAGGCCACCGAACCATTATTCACGAGCAAAATCGCTCGATATTCCTGGGTAACAACCGAGCCATTCTCTCTGAATATGGCTATAATATAAATAGGTTAACACTAATTGCCCGCGTGATATGGAAATACGAAAAACGAGCAAAAATGCTCGGTTTTTCGGTCAATATCTGTTATCCGAGCAAAAATGCTCGATATTCCATTGGGTAACGGCACGGCATTATTTTGCTATTTCTGTATTTATTAGCGCGTTAGCTGTAGATATTTTATGATATTGAAACGGGCAAAACGAGCGGTTTTGCTTGTTTTTGCGCTGCCGGCTTTGTTCTTTATCCAAACCTTTTGCGACCACCAAAACATCTTGGATTGCGGCACATTCCAATGCCGATCCACGCACTATTTCGAAATAACGCCGCCGATCCGCCTTCGCTGTCTTGGCGCTGCCTTCGGCAATATTAAGCGGTATGGACTGACTGGCACGAAGCCATTGGTCTCGTGCCCACCAATGAACACCGTTAAGGTTGGCACACTTTTCATAGACCCATCCGACATAGCCGATTGAAAGGCTTTAACGTCTAATTTTTCGTGCCCTAATACCATTTCGATCCCGATCCCGATAGCGATCCCAATTTGGATAAGGTTTCCCCAACACTCTGATGATTTTTTCCGGCCTTTTTAACCGCGCCATTTTCAAGGCTATCGAATGAAACTGGTGATCGCGGCTATGGATGTCTTCGGCGCAGGGACAGTCTCCTTGGACGCTTCGATGGTTTTTATCAGCCATGCCATATTTTTTCCGAGGTTGGCCATGGTCTGCAAGCCTTCGTCGTCCTGCAGGACTTCTCCCTTGTCCCTGCCGTATCCCATGTTCCAGTAAGACGATCCCACGACGATCATCTCGGCAATGGTAAAATAGGCGTTGAGGCTGTGAAACGCGGATACCGATCCGGCCCTGCGAACCGCCACCACGCCGGCCCCCACTTTTCTTTGAAACATATTCCCGTTGGCCCTGGCTACCATGCCGGTTCGGTCGATGAAGCACTTGATCTGGCCGCTGATGCCCGCAAAATAGACCGGTGTGCCCAGGATGATGCCATGACATGTTTTCATCTCGTCCAGCCAGTCATTGAGCTCGTCTTTTTTTTGCACACAGTGGCCGTCCTTGTTTTCATGGCATTTCATGCAGGCAAGGCATCCGTTCACAGATTTCGGTCCCAGGTTCACCAGTTTGGTTTCGATCCCTTCGGCTTCGAGCTCTTCAAAAACCTTCTGGATGAGTGCCGAGGTGTTGCCGTCTTTCCTGGCACTGCCGTTAAAGCCCATCACTTTCATCCTAATCCCTCCGCTGATATAATCCGATTAACTCCGCCCTGGAAAGAACATGCCCCTCCATCGCTTTTTCGAGTTTCGCTTTTGTTGGACGCGCAAGGTCCGGAAGAACCGTATCCAATGCATAAAGTTTATGAAAATAGCGGTGTTGGCCTACAGGCGGGCACGGCCCACCGTAGCCTGTTTTTTTCCAGTCATTGAGGCCTTGCAATGTTCCCTTGGGCAAAGCCTTGTCTTTTACGCCTTCCGGCAGAAAGCCAACCGTTGCCGGAATATTGTAAAGTACCCAATGAACCCACGTCATTCGGGGATTGGCAGGGTCGGGAGCATCAGGATCGTCAACAATCAGTGCCAAACTCTCGGTTCCCTCCGGGACTCCGGACCATTCCAATGCCGGGGAGATATTTTCACCATCGCATGTAAACTTCTGGGCAATCCCCTTCCGGTTCTCGAAACCGGGTGATGACAATTGCATCATTGCATTCACCTCCTCCGCATTGGCTGAGGAAATAATGGAAAGCAGAATGAGTTGTGTCATAATGAAACACCAACTTTTCATAATTCCTCCCTTAAAAAAAAGTTTTATCGAATTCGTTGCTCTTCCAAAAAGGCCTGAACGGTTACGTACGAAGCGCATCTGTGGCCAAAAAGGGGGCCGCATCTATTTTTTCCGCCGACATCAGGTCAACAATCCGTTTGAGGGCGCTCAAAATCATCAGCTGTTCCCATTCGGGCAGGTTTGTATATTGATCCACAAAAGTATCCTGAAGGGCCGGTGGCGCCTGAGAAAGGATGTCATTACACTTCGGGGTCAGGCGTATCATTACACGACGACGGTCTATGGTATCACGTGTTCGCTCCACAAGCCCTTTTCTGCCCAGTCGGTTAAGGATATCCGTAACGGTGGCCTGACTGAGACTGATGGAGCGGGCCAGTTGGGTTACCGTAATCGATTCATGTCGTGCGATTTCGTTTAATATGACCAACTGAGGCCCGGTCAACCCGAATCGCCTGTTCAGCTTCTTGGAGTGCAGTGATATGGCCTGGTTGATCTTGCGCAGCGATACCAGCATTTCCTTACAGCGCTGCTGAGCTAGCGAGTCTCCAACGCCTTTCATGAGTGTATCCATTATCCGGTTACCTTTTCCTTTTCTGCGACAGCCCTTTGAGTGTTTTGTTTTTCATTTCATCATGTTGAATGCAACGCCAGCCTCAATTATTTGATTCGTGTTAGATTTAATTTATTGGCAATTCTATCGTATACTATTTAATTGTAAAAAACTATAACTATATGATATTTATTTATTTTAGACTTATTTTGCATTATTTTGGCTTGTTTTAGCCTTGACTTTATATTGAATTATATATATAGGACCCTATGTTTTAAATCAACACAAAAGAAGTGGATGAATAAACGATATGAGTGACACGATGAACGATATGATTGTGCTGCGATTTTCATATTGAATATTCGGTTCGAACACCTCTTAGATAAATTCCCTTGGTTACAAACCGTACAAGTCTATCGTACGACGCAAAAGGAGCTGTCTTATGGGTAAAATCGTAATAATTCAACCGCGGCTATATGGATATCTACCATGATAATGGAAAACTTTCAAAAATCGTTTGAGATTGAAAAAGTATTACGCCTGCTGGGCGCCAAACAGGGACGGCGTGTATCTCCCGCGTCTTTGCGGCGTGTCGACCTGTTGGCGGAAGAGATTACGGAAATGCTCAAACCACAACTCAGCTACCGCAGCTTGGAACTGCTGCAAGTCAACCGCAGCGGTATTCAACTGGTCGAAGGCACCTGTTTCAAGAGTCCTAAACTGGCCAGGGCGTTGGCCCATGCTCAAGCGGTCTGCTGTTTCATGGCCACTGTAGGACCGGCCGTGGATGCTGAGATACAGCGTCTCATGCAGTGTCAACGCTATGCGGACGCCTATGTGCTCGATGCCATCGGATCGACATCGGCGGAAAACGTCGTTGAGCAATTTTACCAGCGCATGGCGCGGCGCCAGAAAGATAGAAACGCAGGGGTGACCTTGCGGTTCAGCCCGGGTTATTGCGACTGGCCCATCCAGCAACAGCGACCGCTGTTCAAGCTTTTTGACGACATGGACACGCCGGACGTGGCTTTAAATGAGAGCTGTCTGATGTCACCACGCAAATCCGTGTCCGGCCTGTTCGGCCTGCTGCCGCCGGGTGTCAATGGCGCAGATCCCGCCTACAATCCGTGCAACACATGCAACAAGCGAGACTGTATCGCTCGACGCAGCAATTAAAATCGGCGTGAACGACCATCCCAGTTGACAGTCGGCCAGACTTTCGGCCATGGCCACCGGAAACACAAACGCCAATCAACGTTTCAACCATCGGGGAAGGCAACAATTCACCAGCAAAATAATGGTGATCGTAAAGGAGAAAAAATCAATTATGAGAAAAGGCTTACAAGGCGGCCGCTATCGGCCGCTCACAGATAACCAGGTTGAACAGATTCATCAGACGGTACTGCGCGTCTTTTCGGAGGTGGGGGTTCAGGTGAACCACGATGAGGCTCTGGAAAGGTTTAAAAAGGCCGGAGCCAGGGTGGACGGCCATTCAGGTATTGTCAAATTCGAACCAGCCATGATCATGGACCTGATCGATCAGGCCCCTTCCGCGGTCAACTTGTGCGGCCGGGCGCCGGACGGCACCCTGGATTGCGAGATCAGCGGCAGCCGGGTTCACCTCGGAACCGGCGGCACAGCCTTGAATGTCCAGGATCCCGGGGTCGACGACAATCGGCCCAGCAAACTGCGGGACATCATGAACATGGCCCGGTTGGTCGATGCATTGGAAAATATCCATTTTTACATGCTCAATATTTTTCCCCACGACGTGGATCACGCAGACATCGATGTGAATCGCTTCGGTGCCGCCCTAAACCGCACGCGAAAACACATCATGGGGGGCGTCTACACCGTCGAAGGCGTCCGCAACGTCATCAAAATGGCCGAAATGATTGCCGGATCTCCCGAAACCCTGCGACAGCGTCCGTTTATTTCAATGGTGGCGTGCATCATCAGCCCGTTCAAACTGGACGAAGCGTACAGCCGTCTGGCCATCGAGGTCGCCAAAAACAACATTCCGCTGGTAGTGCCGGCCGAACCGCTGTGCGGCGCCACCGCGCCCATCACCCTGGCCGGCAACCTGGTGGTGGACTGTGTGGACACCCTGACCGGGGTCATGTTGGCCCAACTGGTCAACCCCGGCACGCCGGTCCTGTTCGGCTGCATCTCTTCAATCACCGATCTGCGCGACATGAAATACCTGGCCGGCGCCGTGGAGATGGGGCTGCTCAATGCGGCCGCCAGCCAAATGGCCCAGTTCTATGAAATACCAATCTACGCCACTGCCGGTATGTCCGATTCAAAGGTCAATGACGCCCAGGCCGGCTACGAATCGGCCCTGACCAACCTGATGGTGGCCCTGGCCGGCGGCAACTTTATCCATGACGCCGCCGGGTTTCTGGAATTTTGCATGACCGCCTCGTTCGACAAACTGGTCATCGACAACGAAATCATCGGCATGGTGATGCGCGCGGTGGAGGGCATTCGCGTGGACGAGACCACCCTGGCCTTTGACGAGATTCAAAAAGCGGGGCCGGGGGGCCACTTCGTTGCCTCGCGGCACACCCGCCGTCACATGCGCAACGAACAGTTCACGCCAACGCTCAGCGACCGGGAAAACCGCGATATTTGGCAAGCCGCGGGCGCCAAGGATGCGCGTTGGCGGGCCACTGAAAAAGCGCGCCAGGTGCTTAACGCCGAGCCGGTATCGTTTATCGAACCTGATGTACGCCGCCGCATCATCAATGAAATTCCGGGCGTCCGCGCTTTTCTGATGGAATAGAGGAGGTCGTCATGATTGTTATCGGAGAAAAAATAAACGCCACCCGTTCGGCCGTGCGCGAGATCATCGAGCAGCGGCGGACCGATCAACTCGTGGACCTGGCCCAGAAGCAGGCAGCGGCCGGCGCCGTCTATATCGATGTGAACGTCGGCACCGGAAGCGGTACCCGGCAGGACGAGGTCGAAGCCATGCAATGGGCGGTGGGAACACTCAACACCGCCGTGGACAAGCCGCTGTGCATCGACAGTGCCGATCCCGAGGTGATGGAGGCCGGACTGGAAGCCATGGCCCAACGACCGGCCATGATCAACTCCATCAAGGCGGATGCCAAATATCTGGAATCCGTGCTGCCGCTGGCCGCGCGCTTCAAGACGCCGGTGGTGGCGCTGGCCATGGACGACAAGGGCATCCCCGAAACGGTGGAGGGGCGCATCGAGGCCTGCCGCACGATTGCCACTGCATGCCGTGATTTTGAGGTGCCCATCGAATCCGTCTTTTTTGACCCTTTGGTCTTGCCGGTGTCCACCGACGCCCGTCAGGGAAAAGTGACCCTGGACACCCTGGCCGCCATCAAACAAACCTTTCCGGGAGCCCGCACCACCATGGGGCTTTCCAACATCTCGTTCGGCCTGCCCGGCAGGGCGCTGTTGAACGCCGCCTTTTTACAGATGGCCATCTATGCCGGTCTGGATGCCGCCATCATGGATCCGCTCAATGAGGGCATGATGCGGGCCGCGCGCACCGGTGACGCCTTGATGGGCAAGGACCGCCATTTTCGCAAGTATTCACGCGCTTTCAGAAAAAACTAAAGGAGATCATCATGACCAGCGAATATCGCCAAGGAACCATCGTTCATCCGTATGAGCGGTTGGACGCCGATCAAATCGACCACCTGGACCAGGCGTCACTTTCGATTTTAAGTGATCCCGGAATCTGGTGCTACAACCTGCGCGCCGCCGACCTTTTTGCCGACGCAGGCGCAAAAGTTCGCCAAGAGAGCGAACACGGCCAGCCGGTATGGCGCATTTCCCTTCCGGCCGGTCTGGTGCGCGAGGCCGTCGCCAAAGCGCCCTCGCGTTTCGTATTGGGTGCCCGCGATCCGGAAAACCGGCTGTTGCTCGACGCCCAAACGCCCCGCGTTTACTTCGGCTCCGGTTCGGAAACCAACGTGTGGCTGGAAACCGAAATGGAAACGTTCGTCAGCTCCAAAGACCCGGACCGGCCGGTGCGCGTGCCTCAGTATCGCGAGCTGCGCGGCAACGCCGACCTGCTGTGCCGGGCGGCCAACCTGTGCGAACATCTGGAGCACCTGGATTTTTTCATCCGTCCGGTCAATGTCCAGGATCCTGACATCAACGAGACCAACCACGACGTCAACAAATTTTTTGCCAGCTTGAACAACATCACCAAGCATGTCCAGGCCGGGTTGACCCGCCTGGAAAGCCTGGACGACGTGATTCGCATGGCCCAAATCATTGCCGGCGGCAAAGCGCAACTGCTGGACAATCCCGTGTTATCTTTCATCGCCTGCGTTTTTAAAAGCCCCCTGCAACTGGTTGCCGATACCGCCGACAAGGTGTTCGCCATCGTGGAAGCCGGCCTGCCGCTGGTGATCTCCTCATCTCCCCAGGGCGGCTCTTCAGCGCCCATCCAGGAGGCCGGCATGGTGGCCCAGATCAATGCGGAGATCCTGGCCGGCATCACCATGGTGCAGCTGATCCGCGAGGGCGCCCCGGTACTGTACGGCAGTGTTCCCGTGCGGGCCCGCATGGATGACCTGCACGACCTGTACGGCTGCCCGGAATTCAACCAGTACAACATCGACTGCGCCCAACTGGCCAGGCATTACAACATCCCATGTTACTCCACGGCCGGTGTGGGCGACGCCAAGGTTCCGGGTGCCCAGGCATTGTTTGAAAAGCTCTTCACCCACCTCTACATGGCCATGAGCGGCGCCCAGTACATCCACTACGCCTTTGGCCTGCTGGACCGCACCAATACCTTCTGTCCGGTCCAGGCGGTGATCGACAATGAATTGATCGGCAAGGTCAAGCACTGTCTCAGAGCGCCCAAGGTGGACGCCGGGGAAGCTCAGGCCGCCGTGACCATGGTCAGCAAGGTGATGGCCACCAGCCACCGCCTGTTTGCCAGACACGCCCGCAAGGCCATCCATGCCGGGGATGTCTCCGATCCCTTTGCCTTTGAAGCCAAGGATCAGCAGGACCGCGTTGTGGAACTGGCCCTGGCCGAACTGGAGCGTATCGACAGCCAACCGGCCCGCCATCTTTCCAAGGCCGTTGTCGAAGAGATATTCGAAACCGTTCCCGGCATCCTGCCCAAATTGCGCCAATGGGCATAACCCTGACGTTGCATCAAAAAAGATGGCAACATGAGGGATGATTTTCTTAATTCGGTTATTTGTTTTATACATAAAAAGGAGAGAAACAATATGAACGAGCAGGAATTGATCGAAAAAATCGCGTTTAACGTCATCCAGGGTCGCGTCACCGCCGAAGACGAAGGCTATGATGAAGGCCTGGAAGGCCAACCGGCGGTCACCGAACTGGTACAGAATGCGATTGAGGATAAGATCGATGCAAAAAAAATTGTGGTCGACGCCCTTACCGGGTCCATGGAGATTGTGGGCGAAAAATTCGACAAAGGCGAATACCTGATCCCCGACATGCTGGCTTCGGCCGAGTGCGTGGGCGCCGCCATGGATCTGCTGGGGCCCCATCTGGCCGGCGCCGGCGTGGAAAGCAAGGGAAAGTTCGTCCTGGCCACGGTGGCCGGCGACCTGCATGATATCGGCAAAAACATCGTGGGCATCATGCTCAAAGGGGCCGGCTTTGAAGTCCTGGATTTGGGCAACGACGTTCCCGCGGACCGCATTGTTTCACAAATTAAAGAAAGCGGTGCCCGCTATCTGGGCCTTTCCGCCCTGCTCACCACCACCATGCGCGAAATGGGAACCATCATCCAAACCCTCGGCCAGGAGGGGCTCCGCGATCAGGTGCGCGTACTGATCGGCGGTGCGCCCACTTCCAAGGCGTTTGCCCAGGAAATCGGCGCCGATGCCTATTGCCGGGACGCCTTTCATGCCATCGACATACTTAAGCAAATGTAACTGGAGGAAACCATGGCAGAAGAAAAAGCCTATACTCAAGCGGCAACCACCGGCAAATATGACAAGGCCTCGGGGTTGCTGGGTAAATATGACAATGTGCGCCGCTTCTGGGAAGACCAGTTGACCGGCCTGTCTTTGCGCCCGGCGCTCAACGATCTTGTGGCCCGCAAAACCGACGATCTGCAGCGTATCCGCATCCTGGACCTGGGTTGCGGCAACGGCGACGGCTACGATCTGATCATGGATGTCAACACCAAGGATCCGGGAATTTACGAATACATCACCGCCGCCATCACCCCGGACCGCCTGCAGACCTACCTGGGCGTGGACATCAACGAAGAGCTGCTCTCCCAGGCCCAAGACTGCTACGGCGCCAATCCCAAAATGCGTTTCCAGCGCGAGGATCTGTCCAACGGCTTGCCCGAGGGCATCACCCGACATGAGCCCTTCGACCTGTACTTTTCCTCCTACGGAACATGGTCCCACTTTCATGACGATCAGGCGGTGAAGCTGGTTGCCGACATCGCCCGGCATGCGCCGGATCGCGCCCTGCTTGTGGGGGACTGGCTGGGCCGCTGGTCCTACGAATGGCAGGAGTTGTGGGATGCACCCTTGGACGAAGAGTACTTTATGGACTACCGCATCTCTTACATCTACCCGGAAGAAGAACGCGACAAGGTGGATGTGGCCTCATTTCCGTTGCGCCTGATGTGCCGGGATGAAATCCAGCGCATTATCGACCGGGCCGAAAAAGAGGCCGGCTGCCGCATTCGTCCGGTGAAATATTTCGATCGTTCCATTCTGGTCGGCCGCCATCTGGAAACCGGCGACTACAATCCCAACTGTCCGAAGCTGCGCTACAACATCAACAGCTTGTTTGAAGGCTATACCCGCACCGATCTGGAAAACCTCATTGTGGATTATATCCCCCGGCAGGGGTATGACTTCCTCAACAACTTCTTCGAATCCTTCTTTATGGCCTCCAATGCACTGGTCCAGCACACCATTGAACTGCTGGCCGGCTACGATCCTGAGAAAGGAAAAACGGAATCGAGCACCCCAATTCGCGCGTTCTATCCGGACCCGTTAAAAGAGGCCTTGCATTCCATGCAACGGGTCATCGAAGGCGTGGGCTGGTTGCCGTGGGGCGATGTGCGCGCCAATGTCATCGAAACGCACCTGGGCTATTCCCTGCGCAAGCTGGAGATGGAACTGCAACCCGGTACCGGAATGGGGCATAGCTTATGCGGTATTTTTGAGATATGTAAAGGTTAGATAAAGGAGAATCCTATGTGCGGCATCGCCGGATGCATCGGCATCGACGACACAAAAACCATCGAATTAATGCTGGATGCCCTGCCCCACCGGGGGCCGGATGATCGGGGCATCCATGCCTACGGGCCGTTTGTCTTCGGCCATACGCGCCTATCCATCGTCGATGTGCTCAAGGGACATCAGCCGATCCTGGCCAATGACGGAAAAAGCGGTATCATCTGCAATGGAGAGATTTACAACTACCGGGCCATACGAAAGCAACTCGCATTAAAATATCCTTTTAACACGCATTCGGACTCAGAAGTGATCCTGCACCTGTACCATGAAAAAGGGCCGGACTGCGTCCGCGAACTGGACGGCATGTTCGCCTTTGCCCTGTACCAGGACGACGCCTTCATGCTGGCCCGCGATCCCATCGGCATCAAGCCGCTCTACTACGGTTATAAAAACGGCCATTTCTACTTCAGTTCAGAGCTGGGGGCCATGAGCCTGTCCGGTGTGTCCGAAGTCCACGAGTTCCCCTGCGGGCACTACTATACACCGGAAAGCGGATTTGTACGCTACTACGATGTTCCCCCTGCAAAAGATTATCACTTCACTGATGTCGACCATACGACAACGCTTATCCGAAGCACGTTGACCCAAGCCATCAAGAAACGGCTGCTGGCAGACAAACAGATCCATGTGGGTGCCTTTTGCAGCGGCGGCCTGGACAGCAGCCTGATCGCCGCCATTGCGGCGCGTGATATTCCCAACCTGCATACCTTTGCCGTAGGCATGCTAGATGCCTCCGGCCAGGAGAGCGACGACCTGATCGCCGCCCGCCTTGCCGCCGATCATATCGGATCAAATCATCATGAATACCTGATCACCGAAGAAGACTACTACAATGCCCTGCCCCGGGTCATCGAGAAGCTGGAGACTTACGATCCCTCCCTGGTCCGCTGCGCCGTACCGTGTTATTTCACCTGTAAACTGGCGGCCGATTATGTCACCGTGGTGCTGACCGGAGAAGGCGCTGATGAAGTTTTTGCCGGATATCACTATATGAAACGCTTTGCCTGGGATCTGATCAATGCCGAAGCCCGGCGCTTGATTGCCGGTGTGCACAACATCAATCTGCAGCGCGCCGATCGCATGGGGATGCTCTTCAGCCTGGAGCTGCGGGTTCCCTTTTTTGACACCGACATGATCGATCTGGGCATGAAAATATCACCCTCACTTAAAATCAGGGAAGAAAACGGACAAAAAATCGAAAAATGGATTCTGCGCAAGGCATTTGAGGGCACCGGCTACCTGCCGGATGAGATTTTGTGGCGCTACAAGTTGCAGTATACGCAAGGTGCCGGCTGTGAACATCTGGGAGAACAGATCGCCGAAAACGAGCTGTCCGACAATGACGTTGAAGAGATCAAAGCACGCTTTCCCGAAGCAAAAATCGACAGCAAGGAAGCCGCCTACTACTTTCGCATCTTCCGTCAATATCATCCCCAGGACTCGGTGCTCAAATCCATCGGGATCTGGACCGGATTCAACTTTGCCGAAGAGCGGCAAAAGGTCAGCGGGACAGTAGAGGTCGGAGCAAAGTGTACCACTTGAGGGCAGAGAAAGGAACAACATGAGCAAACTCAAAAACAATCACGTATTCACCAGCGAATCGGTCAGTGAAGGTCATCCGGACAAGGTCTGCGACCAGGTGTCGGATGCCATTCTCGATGCGTGTCTTGCCGAAGACCCCGCCAGCAAGGTGGCCTGCGAAACAGCCGTGACCACCAATTTTCTGATCAATATCGGTGAAATCACCTGCCGCGGCTGGGACGCCGTCGACCCGGAAGCCATCGCCCGGCAGGTGGTCAAAGAGATCGGATACGACCGCGACGAACTGCTCTTTTGCTGTGACCGCTTCGACTATGAATGCCGCATCCATCCCCAGTCCTGCGACATCGCCCAGGGGGTTTGCGAAAACCAGGGCCTTTATAAAGAGCAGGGTGCCGGCGACCAGGGCATGATGTTCGGCTACGCCACGCGGTCGACACCGTCGCTGATGCCGGCCCCCATCCACTACAGCCATCAGCTGCTGGATCATCTTCAGCGCATCCGCAAACACGGCGACATCGGCTACCTGAGACCCGACGCCAAAACCCAGGTGTCCGTGCTCCACGAGGCCGGCGTGCCCGTGCGCATCACCAACGTGGTGATTTCCCACCAGACCGATGACGTGCCGCTGTCACAGATCCGCAAAGACCTGATTCAGGTGGCCCGGGAAGCGCTGGGCAAGACCGGTTTGCTCGATAACGATACCGAGTATTTTATCAACCCCACCGGCAAGTTCGTCATCGGCGGCCCCCATGGCGACGCCGGGCTGACCGGCCGGAAAATCATCGTGGACAGTTACGGCGGCGTGGGCTGCCACGGCGGCGGAGCCTTCAGCGGCAAAGACCCTTCAAAGGTGGACCGCTCAGCCGCCTATTTCGCCCGCTATGCCGCCAAGAACGTGGTGGCCGCCGGTCTGGCCGACAAATGCGAAATCCAGGTGGCCTATGCCATCGGGGTGGCCAAACCGCTGAGCATCAATGTGGACACCTTCGGCACCGGCAAGGTGGATGAAAAGGATATCCAGGCCGAATTGGAATCCGGTGAGCTTTTCGACTTCCGCCCGGCGGCCATCATCCGGGATCTGGAACTGACCCGGCCCGATGGCTGGTCCTATCGGGACACCTCGGTCACCGGTCATTTCGGAAGAGACATCTTCCCGTGGGAACAAACCGACAAGGCGCAGGTCCTTGCGGATCAGTTGGGTCTCAAAGAAAGATGTGTGGCATGACCGTCGATAATGGATTCAAAACCATCGCCGGTGTGGGGTCGCCCGTTGTCGATCAGGTGGCCCATGTGTCGGACGATTTTCTCGATACCGTCGCAGGAGAAAAAGGCGGCATGGTCCTGGTGGATGCCCAGACCCTTGACGACATTCTGGCCACTTTGCCCCACCCACCTGTCAGGGCGCCGGGCGGCAGTGCGGGCAACACCACATTTGCATTGGCGCAACTGGGTGTGTCTACTCGTTTTTTCGGCATTGTCGGCAACGATGCCGCCGGCAGCTACTACCGGGATACCTTTGCAAGACTAGGCGGCGATGCCAGCCGAATTTACCGCCGCGATGCAATGTTCACCGCCCAGTGTTTGAGCCTGGTTACACCGGATGGAGAGCGCACCATGCGCACGCACCTGGGAGCGGCCGCATCAATGGAATTAGCCGACATCACCCCCGATGCGTTTACAGGCTGCCGGCATGTGCATATCGAGGGATACCTGTTGTTCAACCGGGACCTTTTGGTTCATGTGCTCCAGACCGCAAAATCTGCAGGCTGCAGCATCAGCCTGGATCTGGCCTCCTTCGAAGTGGTTAACAACTCAAAAGAGCGGCTGCCGGACCTGCTGAAAAAATACGTGAATATCGTCTTTGCCAATGAAGAAGAGGCCGAGGCCTATGCCGGCAGCAACAATGCAGATGACTGCCTTAAAAAGCTGGCCGAGGGATGCGAGACCGTCGCCATCAAGTTCGGGACTGCCGGCGCCCTGCTGCACAATGCCCAAGAAACCTGCCGTGTCTCCGCCATACCCGTCGAAGATGTGGTCGACACCACCGGCGCGGGTGACCTTTGGGCGGCCGGCTTTTTGTTCGGCCATATCAATGGCCACAGCCTCGAACAGTGCGGTGAATTCGGATCGGTCCTGGGAGCGGCCGTCGTTCAGCAGGAGGGCGGATCGATTCCTGAAGACCAGTGGGATCTGATTGCTCACCGCCTTGCCGCATAATTTAACTGAAAACAACAACTAAGGAGAATCAATGCAATCGGAAACCGCAACACAAGCTTCGCATAACAACGGCACGGTCATCACCGAAATATCAGAGATCATCGCCGGCGAAAACACCGCAGCAGAAAAGGATTATAAGGTTGCCGATATCTCTCTGGCCGCATGGGGGCGTCGGGAGATCCATATCGCTGAAAAAGAGATGCCCGGCCTCATGGCCACCCGTGAAAAATACGGCCCGCAAAAGCCTTTGAAAGATGTGCGCATTATGGGCAGCCTTCACATGACCGTTCAAACCGCCGTGCTGATCGAAACCCTGACGGCCCTCGGCGCCGATGTGCGCTGGGCCAGCTGCAACATCTTTTCCACCCAGGATCACGCCGCCGCGGCCATTGCCGCCACCGGCACACCGGTGTTTGCCTGGAAAGGCGAAACCCTGGAAGAATATTGGTGGTGCACCCTCAGGGCCATGACCTGGCCGGACGGCAAAACCCCGCAATTGATCGTCGACGACGGCGGTGATGCCACCTTGCTGATCCACAAGGGCTATGCCGGCGAAAACGACCCGGCCCTTTTCGACACGCCCACAGACAACAAGGAACTTCGCATCGTCCAGCAGCTTCTCAAGAAGGTCTACCAGACCGATACCGCCTTCTGGCATCGCGCGGCAAAGGCGTGGAAGGGGGTCTCCGAAGAGACCACCACCGGCGTGCATCGTCTCTATCACATGCAAAAAGAGGGCTCGCTGCTAGTGCCGGCCATCAACGTCAACGATTCGGTCACCAAATCGAAGTTCGACAATGTTTATGGCTGTCGCCATTCATTGGTGGACGGCATCTGCCGTGCCATGGATGTGATGCTGGCGGGCAAAACCGCCATGGTGTGCGGATTCGGCGACGTGGGCAAAGGATCGGCGGAATCCCTGGCCGGGCAAAAGTGCCGGGTGCTGGTATCGGAGGTCGATCCCATCTGCGCCTTGCAGGCCTGCATGGCCGGATACACGGTCTGCACGGTGGAAGATGCCTTGGCCCAGGCGGATATTTTTGTCACCACCACCGGAAACAAGGACATCATCACCGCCGAGCACATGAGCCGCATGAAAGACCAGGCCATTGTCTGCAACATCGGCCATTTTGACAACGAAATCCAGGTGGATGCGCTCAACAACTGGCCCGGTATGGAAAAAACCCAAATCAAACCCCAGGTGGACAAATACACCTTTGGTGACGGCCACAGCATCTATCTTCTGGCCGAAGGTAGGCTGGTCAATCTTGGATGCGCCACCGGCCATCCGAGCTTTGTGATGTCCAACAGTTTCACCAACCAGGTATTGGCCCAGATGGACCTGTGGCAACACCGGGATTCCAGGCAGGTGGATGTCTACTGCCTCGATAAAAAACTCGACGAAGAGGTGGCCAGGCTGCACCTGGACAAACTCGGCGCCCGATTGACCCGTATGTCGCCGGAGCAGGCCGACTATATCGGTGTGCCGGTAGACGGCCCTTATAAGCCGGATCACTATCGATATTGATCTGTACATCCATTGGAATGCCAATCCTATTGCAGGCCTTTTTTCTTAAGCCACGCCTTGGCAACATCCGCTTCCGACTGGTGTTCCACATCCACGGCCTTGTTCATGGCCTGCATTTCACCGGTCTCCAGGTTTTTCGCCAGAGGTTCGAGGATCTTCTTGATTTCCGGGTACTTGTCCAGGACCTCTTTCCTGACGACCGGGGCGGGGTTGTAGACGGGAAAAAACTGTTTGTCGTCTTCCAGGTTGACAAAGTTGAACGCGGCAATGCGGCCGTCGGTGGCAAAGCCCATTCCCACGTCGATCTGACCGTCCTTTAAGGCCTGATATGCCAGGCCGAGGGACATTTTTTTGATTTTGTCCATGGGAACATTCAAACCATAAACCTTGGACAACTTTTTAAACCCATCCGGTCGGTTCCAAAATTCCGTACCAATACCGACGGTCAAATCATCAGAATGCTTCTTCACATGTGCGGCCAGATCGGAGATGGAGGAGATCCCCATTTTTTCGGCCTGCGGTTTTTTCATCATCAGGGTGTAGGTGTTGTTCAACTTTACAGGGGGCAACCATACCAGGCCTTTTCCCGAGTCCTTTTCCTTGACCCAGTTGTAAACGGCCTGCGGACCGTTCATGATTTTAGGATCGTTTTGTTTGAAGAACACGGTGTACGCGGTGCCCGTGTATTCATAGTAGAGATCCACTTCCCCGGCGAGCAGCGCTTTTCTCGCCATGTTTGTGGGCAGACCGGTCTTGAGCTCAACCTGGAATCCATTTTTCTCCAGCAGGGCTTTGGCCAGTTCCGGCAAGAGATACTGCTCCGTGAAATTTTTCCCGCCGACAGTTATTTGCTTCTCCTGTGCCAGGCCGGAAACGGCCAGGCAAGGCAAACAGATCAATATCAGCAAAAACGTTAAAGCCTTGAGCGATGTCCTCATACAAAACCTCCTTGATTAATGGTTGAATGATAACATTGATATGCTGTGATTCGGCCTGTTTACTCCTCGGTCATGCGCAATCCTTTTGAAACCAGCATGACCCGCAAAATTTCGATGAGAAAATCGGCAAACAGGGCAAGCAATGTGACCGGCAAGGCACCGGCGATCAGCT
>JASFER010000107.1:0-18713 GCA_050124755.1 Desulfobacteraceae bacterium | reverse complement strand
AGAAGATATCAAGAGAAAATGAGTTCAGTTTAAAACCGCTGCTTGACTAATTTATATATTTATGGACGTCCCAATCTTGTTCTAATACCCTCACTGTATTTTCGGGGGAACGAAACCAATGACGACAAAAAACGACAAATTTCCAAGCGATACCAGTGGGGATGATTGTTTCAACGCGGCAAGAATGTTATTGGAGGACCCTGCCAGCATCCTGGCCAATATCATGATGTCGATGGGAGATGGTCTCAGTATCCAAGACCGAAACATGCGGATTGTCTATCAGAATAAATTCATGATCGACAACTTCGGATCGCATATCGGCAAATACTGTTACAACATATACGAAAAGCGAAGCTCGGTATGTGAAGGCTGTCCGATAATTGAGTCATATCGAACCGGACAGGTGACAAAGGCATTGCGTGTGGGCGTTACAAAAGATGGCCTTTCCTTCAGGTTCGAGAACATCGCATCCGTGCTTCGCAACGAGAAGGGTGAAATCGTTGCAGGAATCGAGCTGTGCAGAATCGTAGAAGAAAGAGAAAAAGCTTTCGACGAACTAAGAGAAACGATGGAGAAGCTGAAGGAGACGCAAAAACAACTGGTCCGCGCTGAAAAGTTAGCAGGCATTGGACAGCTTGCCGCTGAGCTTGTTCACATCAATGAGCGGCTCACTCAGGAGATGCGAGAGCGTCAATCTGCGGAGGAATCCCTGCGCAAGAGCGAGCAGAGGTATCGCTCTCTGTTCAAGGAATCTAAGGATGCTATTGTTATTACCCTGCCGCATGGTGAAATCGTTGATGCAAATCCCGCCTTCGAGGAACTTTTTGGCTCTACCAGAGAACAGATTATAGGAAGTAATGTTTTGCGGTTCTACAAGAACACCGCGGATCGCGCTCGTTTTGCCGAGGAGTTGGAACGCAGAGGATTCGTCAAGGAATTCCACTTGGAGGTAAGGCGGGAAGACGGCACCGAAAGGATTTGCCGGCTGACGTCTTCATTGTGGAGGGATGAGCAAAGGGCCATTCTCGCATATTTCACTATTGTCCGTGATATCACGGAATCTATGCGGCTGCAGGAGCAACTCGCCCACTCCCAGAAATTGGAGTCGGTGGGACGATTGGCCGGCGGTGTGGCTCATGATTTTAACAACATGCTGACAGTAATCTTGGGCCGCGCAGAACTCGCCTTGATGCGTTGCAACCCTTCAGATCTGCTCCATGCCGATCTCCAGGTAATCATTGAGACCGGACGTCGAACTGCCAGCCTTGTGGGGCAATTGCTGGCCTTTGCGCGCAAACAGACCGCAGCGCCCAAGGTTATCGACCTAAACGATACCACAACGGGCACGCTCAAGATGCTTCAGCGATTGCTGGGTGAGGACATTGAACTCGTCTGGAAGCCCGTGACAGGCCTGTGGCCGGTCAAGATCGATCCCTCCCAGGTAGACCAACTCCTAATCAATTTCTGCATTAACGCCAGGGATGCCATCGAAGGAGCGGGTAAGGTCACCATCGAGACCGACAACGCAAGTTTCAACGAGGCTTATTGCGCCATGCACGCGGAGTTCTCTCCTGGTGACTATGTGATGCTGGCCGTGAGCGATAACGGCTGTGGCATGAGCAAGGAAGTCATCGATCAGCTTTTCGAACCCTTTTTCACCACCAAGCAGTTAGGCAAAGGCACAGGGCTTGGATTGGCCACCGCGTATGGGATCGTTAAACAAAACGGTGGATTCATCAACGTCTACAGTGAACCAGGCGAAGGTTCCACCTTCAAGGTCTTCTTTCCCCGAGTGGACCGGGAGGCAGTGAAGCCCGCTCTGGCAAAAGTTTCTGAAGCACCAAGAGGACACGGAGAAACGGTGTTGCTGGTGGAAGACGAGGCCGCGATTCTGGAGGTGTGCCAGACGATGTTGGAAGGTCTGGATTTCACGGTTTTGACGGCCAGGAAGCCGAGCGAGGCCCTTCGCCTGGCTCAGAGCTATTCCGGGAAGATTCATCTCTTGATCACCGACGTGGTGATGCCGGAGATGAATGGCCGGCAACTGGCGGAGTTGCTTCGAGAACTCAGACCGGAGCTGAAATGCATGTTCTCGTCTGGCTATACGGCCAATGTAATTGCCCACCATGGAGTGTTGAACGAAGGCGTCCAGTTTCTTCAGAAGCCCTATTCTTTGAACGATCTGGCTACCAAGATCCAGGAGACGCTGGAAAAAGAAGAATCCTGATCGGGGCGCCTAAGTGAACTATGGAGATTCCATTTTGGATGAATATTCCTTGGATCGTCATGGGTTTTGGGTGCACAGTTGGTGGAGTTCCTTCAGTGTGGCACTATTTTAGACCGAGTGACGGGAATCCCTTTGTCTTAGCATGGTTTGGTTCCGTGTTTTTCCTATGGATTGCAGGAACGATATGGTTGTTTTTTCAAAATGGCGCTGAAACGTTGGCCAAACACCCAGGGGCGATTGAATTCAGGATCGGATTTAAGAGAAAAGAAGTTTCCAATCCGAATAAAATGGTACCTATTCCAGATACCCATTGGCTCTCTACATTTTAAGATTAGGAAACAGGCCTATGACCGTTTTTAAATTGCCCAAACCAAATCTGCGATAAAAATGCTGTTTTCCGAGAGCAACGAATATAAGTACGGTTGACTGTTTTTGCAAATTCGCTTTTTCGTATCGCGGAGATTTAAAATCTAACTGCACTTAATTCCTCATGGGAGAATCCGCTTTATGGTCAGAACGCTGTCGATGCATTCACGCCGGAATGCAATATTTATTAAAGGTTCATGCTTGCGCATTGGAGGTTATTTCCGAACCCGGTTATCCGTAAAGCTCAAGTTGCAGGTATCGGATTTTATGCCAGGCCGGCGCAGAGGCCGGCCCTACGCGAATCACTCCGACCCCTGGCGTTTTGAGGGTTCCCGGGTAGGGTCGGGCTCTGTCCCGACCGGTGGGGATAAACCCCGCCCGCTTAATCTTTTAGGATAACCGCGTTTCCGAATTTGTTGATTACGATCCTATGGAGCTATGCAAGCGGTGTGTGCAATTGTTTGGACTTGCTCCCTTTGCGGCAAATCCCCTTATTATGGGTTATAGGTTCGTAATTTTTTTTGCGGGTCGTGGCGGCCCTGATAAGCCTGTTCCGACATGTATGCACACAACTCCACACTCTGCCTGGCAAGGGAGATGAACTCCCCCTTATGCCGGCAGTTTAATTTGCGAGTTTTAAGCTTGGAACATACTGATATCCAACAGCACTATCTTGCAGCGTGCAATTGCAGCAGTCGTTGCGCGAACGGTATTGGAGGACGAATTGCAGATTGGAGACACTGAGGCAGAGCAGCCCGGGGCTGGGTCCAATCAATCTTATTGTGAAGGTGCCTGCTCACCGGGAACGTAAGGCACGTCAATGCCCCACCATCCTTGTTCTTTGGATTTGGACACATCTTCAGCAGTTTGGTTGCGATAGCCGAACCAACTGTATTTCATGTGGTCCCAGTTTTTGTAGACGCTGTCGCGCTGCCAGAATTCGGACCGCAGAGCCGACTGCCCGCAGCCTGCGACAAACAGTCCCAATAATGCCAAAATAATGAATTTTTTCATTAATTTCCTCCTCCTGAATTATTTTGTTGTGTGATTGTCCATACCCTGCAACTTGACTTATTATAATAGATACTTGGTTTCTATTGTCAATCCATAGAATACTGCCCGGCAACAATTCCACAGGCCGTTGACCACGTCTTCAAGACGGTATTTTGTCGCCGGAGGTGACTGAAATTGTCAACCGGCGGACATTCAGTCCATGCCTGTCCTTTAACTCACCATTAATATTGTCAAAATTTATTTATCGGATTTGGTCCGGAAATTGCTAGTTGTTCATAATCGATGCATCGTCGATGCACACAACAGTGGATTTTACGTACCATCCAGGGAGCCCGGACGAAAGCATGCGCCTAAAAACGACCATGTTTCTTATGATCATTTCCATTGCACTCAGCCTTTTCATCTCGGGTTGTGCTGTATCCCCCGACCGGTATCACCCCGATTATGCCGCCCACCGTGCCGTCATGCGGCGGATTTTAATCCTGCCGCCGGAGATCGACCTTTTTGAGAACATACCCGGCGGACACTTTGTGCGGCAGGAGGCCCAAAGCCGGGATGCCGGTCTGGAGGCCCAAAAGGCCCTCGTGAGAGCTTTGTCGGCCCATGCATTCGATGTGCGCATCGCCGGCCGGCACCTGCTGCGATCCGATGATGTCATCGAGCTGAGAGCGCTTTTTCGGAATGTCAATCGTGCCATCCAACTGCATGCCTACGGCCCTCAACTCTACCCCGGCCGATCCAGACAGATCGATTACGGCGTCGGTTCGGTGTCCGATCTTTTAGAGAGCGGCAACGCCGATGCGCTTTTGCTGATCACAGGGCGTCAAACCGCATCCGGCCATAGTCCCGGTACCTGGATCAGCGCTGCGGTGGTGGAACCGACAGGAAAGATCATCTGGTATGGTGTTCAGGGCACCAAAGGGCCTGATGCCGTTAACGACCGGCAAACCGTGATCGATCTCACCCGTATGGTGATTCAGCCGTTTCTGAAAGGGATGTCGTGAAATCCACACTTGGTCTGACGGTTTTTGCCCTGGCGTTTCTGGGGTTTATGCTTCACGCTGCCGGCGCAGGCCCTCAGCCGGAACCGGAAAAACGGCTGTGGGAACAGGCGCAAGCCTTGCAGCTCGATTACGAACAGCGCTGCACGCTTTTGGAGGACCGCAGGTTGGCCGCGGAACTCAACAGGACGTTGCGTCGGCTGTGGTCGCATGTGCGCACCGATCTTGCCTCCATGGCATTGAGGGTCGTCCAGGACCCGTCCCCCGACGCTTTAACCTACCCCAACGGCGTATGTTACATCACCACCGGCATGGTGGCGCAACTGCGCAATGAGGACCAACTGGCCATGGTCCTGGCCCATGAGACCATCCACTATGTTCACCGCCACGCGCTCAACGCCATGCAGCCTGCTGGCGGTACCGGGGTGCCTGCCGGAGCAGACAACCCCATGCTCAGCTACTCCGGCCGGGGCATCTTCCCGCGCATGCAGGCTGAAAAAGAGGCCGACACCGAAGGCCTGCGCCTGATTCGGCTGGCCGGATTCGATGCCACGCGAATCATCGCTCTGCTCAACGGATTCGAGCCGCTGGACAATGAAAATTCAACTTCCAAATATCGCCGGTCCATGATATCGGCCATAGTAGACACTGCTTCGGGTCCGGTGAGTGCGGATCGATCCTATCATTACGATCCGGAGTATTTGTCGCGGGTATCGCCGGCCCTGCTGGCCAATGCCCGGGCGGCCATTCAAAAGGGATTATGGGATCAGGCGGAGTACCACCTGTCCAACTACCTGTCGGTCCGTCCGGATGACCCCGGGGCTTATTACTTGCGCGGCGAGGCGCGGCGCCGCAACACATCCGGAGCCAAGGTGCAACTCGCCATCCGGGCCTACGAGAAAGCTATCCGTCTGGACCGGGAATTTGCACCGGCCTATCGCGAATTGGGCGTGGTTTACCTGAAAATGGGGCAACGGCAAAGGGCCAGACAATTTTTTGAAACCTATCTGGCAATGGCTCCCCAGGACGGGGGCGGCGACTATGTTCGCGGGTATTTGAACCTGTGCGGCAATTGATGTCGAAAATAAAAACCCCACAAATATTTTTGCAGATTTTTGTCCTGGCCTTGACGTTGCTGGTGCATGGCTGTGCCGCCATCTGGGAGCCTGCGCCAAATGAGCTGGCCGCCCGCTCCTGGTCCCTGAAACCGCCGGAGGGGTGGATGCGTTTGACCACGCCGACCTATGAAATGCTCTCGCGCGACGGCCCCTACCTGCAGTACATTTTCATCCAGGAGCAACCCTTGCAACAGGGATTGCGTAACTCGCGGCAGAAGATAGGACCTTCCATGCTCCCCCATGAAGCGGCCGCCGTGATCATCGACACGCTCAAGTCCGACACGCGTATCCGCAATTTCCACCTGCTCAAGAACAGCCCCGCCACGCTGGGTGGCAAAATGGGATTTCGCCTGATCTACACATACACAGACGACCAGGGTGTGCAGATCAAATGCGACTATTACGGCGTGATTCTGCCAAAGACCTTCTTCAACATCCGATACACCGCCGCCCAAAGGCACTATTTCGACAAAGACGCCGACCGCTTTCAACAGACGCTTGGCAGCCTGCGCTTTAAGCGGTAGCAGGTTTCGACCTCAGCGACTATTCTTTATTCGGCAAGTGCGACCAAACATCCATACCTCATTGATTTTTCTTTCTTTTCCAAACCCTTACGGATAGCCGGTTTATATGACCACTATGACCAAAGGGCCCATCGTCATTATTTTGAAACCCGGTTATCCATAAAGCTCAAGTTGCAGGTATCGGATTTTATGCCAGGCCGGCGCAGAGGCCGGCCCTACGCGAATCACTCCGACCCCTGGCGTTTTGAGGGTTCCCGGGTAGGGTCGGGCTCTGTCCCGACCGGTGGGGATAAACCCCGCCCGCTTAATCTTTTAAGATAACCGCGTTCTGAAAAAGCGTATAGCGCAATAGTTTGGTAGATAAATTGCCGCAGGTGCCTTTCAAACGATTTGCCGAAATCCTGCACTAACCCATCATTTCAATCGCCGGCAGTCTCTTCCGTACGTTTTTTTAATGAAATGTGATATAGTTCATAGCATATTCCACCTCAATGATTAATAGCCTTAAAATCAGTCGGCTGACAAGACTAGGGCATATACGGAGAGTAATTAGCCATGGCAATCTGTCGTTTGTTTGTTGCGAGCTCCAGTGATGTAAAGGAGGAGCGTGAGCTTCTCGTGCGTGTGATCGAAGAACTGAACCGGACTATCGGAAGAGACCTGGGTGTTCACGTGGAGTTGGTTCGCTGGGAAACTGATGCTGCGCCGGGAATGGGGCGTCCTCAAACGCTCATCAATCGGCTGGTGGATGAGTGTGATATTTTTGTCGGCATCATGTGGTGTCGCTTCGGCATACCCACTGGAGAATTCAACGGCGGAACAGAGGAAGAATACGTCCGGGCGTTTGACCGCTGGTCCAAACAAGGTCAACCTGAGATTTTGTTTTACTTCGACGAAAAGCCGGTCGCTCCTCCAGCGACCGTTGCAGAGGCCGAGCAGCTATTAAAAGTGGCACGCATGCGTGAGCGTTTGGAGAAAAGGGGGCTCGTTGGAAAGTTCAACGGGGAGGCTGATTTTGAGCGCCAAGTGCGTAACCACCTGCACACTAAGCTGCGTGAGCTCTACTGTCGTTCTTCGGAACCTAAAATCGAAAAAGGTTTGCGTGTGCTTCTTGAAGGGCAGCTGGCATTTTGTCGAAGTCATGGTGTGCCGTTCCGTACGCCTAGTGTTTTGCTGGCTTTGCTCGGTATCAGCACGGGCGTTGCGATGCGGTGTTTGGAAGCAGTTGAGATAGGCTTGGGAGAGTCGGTCCGTGTTCGTCTTGAAAGCTTCGTAAAGTCGGGACAGGTCGGCGAAGGTGCCGGATTCGAGGAAGTTGACCTCGACAACCTGGAGGTAATTCGGGCGGCTGGTCGCCTGGCTTCAGGTGAACGCGCAAAGGACATCGATTCGGCACATGTGTTTGCGGCTGTGTTGAGTAGCCGTAGCTCGACGGTGCTAGGCTTGGAGAAACGGCTGGGTGAGAACAAGTTCGCCGAGTTGAAAAGGCTTGCCGTCATGGGGGGGGCGCCTACCATTTCAACCGGGAAAATTGATTTTTGAGGGAATGAACATGGATCGCATAGATAACACGGGCAATCCTTTCGAGGATAGGTTGCCAAAGCCTGAGGAGATCGAACGGCCGCCGGGTAGCCTTCTCGGTGAGCACTATGAGGTGCTGGAGGAGCGGCGAGGCGGCATGGGCATCGTTTTTATTTGTCGTCTACGCCGCACATCTCGTGATGATAAGGACGTGGAGACACATTTTGCACTCAAGACATTTCAACGTCGCCTCTTTTTCGATTCGAACTGTAGAATTGCCTTTCTAAATGAGGCCAAGCTGTGGACACAGCTCAGCGAGATTCCGCACGTGATGCCCGTTTTGGGGATCGAAGAAATCGAGGATCAGCCATTCATCCTAATGCCGGCTGTACCGCCGGGGCCAAACGGGGAGATCACGCTCCATGACTACCTGAAGTCGGGCTCTTTGGAACCTGTCGACGTCCTGCGTGCCGCGACAGAGGTAAGTCTTGCCATGAGCATCGCAAACGCCACCATAGAGGGCATCGTTCACGGCGACCTTAAGCCTCATAATTTCCTCATCATTCAAGACACTGTTTTCGTCGCCGATTTTGGTCTGGCAAGGGTGGGCCACATGGCATCCGGAGTGCCGCAACTGCAGGGCACCTGGGCGTACCAGGCTCCCGAGACTTTCGAAACGCTCGAATTCACTCAAAAGAGTGACATCTATGCATTTGGAGTCTCCGTGCTGGAACTCCTTACCGGCCAACCATTGTTCGAGGCGAAGACCCGGGAAGAGTGGGCGAAGTGTCACGCCACACAGACTCCCTCTTATCCGGAAATCGCGGAACCGATCGGCCGCAAGTTGGTTGATCTTGCCATGACCTGTGTTGCCAAAGATACCGGAGAACGTCCCGCTAACTTTGCCGAGATCCAGCAGGCACTGAGCAGTATTACTGAGGAGTGGGATCCGGTTCAAAAACTGATGTGGATGGCGAATTCCGCCCGGTTGAAGCATTTCTCAAACGAACTGCGGGCCCAGACCACATTTGCTCGAGCATCAGGTCTGATTAAGATCGGGGAGCACCAGGCGGCGCTGGAGATTCTGGAATCAGTCCCGGAGGATTTGCTCGACGGCGAAACGCGTATTCTGAAAGGCACGGTGCTTTCCTTGGTCGGCCGGGACGAGGAAGCCATTGGCGAATACGAGACCGCCCTTCAAGATAATCTGGAGGAACGACTCCAAATACACGGGCAGTGCGAGTTGGCGCTATCACTTAAACGCCTGGGGCGTTTCTCCGAGGCCATCGATCTGTTCAAGGCATTAATGCATAGCGTCCCTGACGATTTTCTTCCTAATGTGGTCATCAATCTTGCCACGGTTTACATGCAAGCAGGACAACTCGAGAAAGGTGAGGGCTTGCTGAGCAAGTATGTTCGCAGGCACGGAGAGCAGCCACTCGCTTGGCTCAACCTCGGTTGGATTCGTGAACTTCTCAATCGGCCGGAGGAGGCACTGGATGACTATGAACGCGCCTTACGCATTGCTCCTGGGAACGGGGAAGCGCTGGTTCGTCGAGCGGCAGTGCTCATGGATTCTCTCGACAGGGTCCACGAGGCCTGGACGGCCTTGGACATGGCCTTCGACCAGGGCTTCGAATCCAGGGAGTGGTTCATCCGCAGCCTTGCGTGCGCGCGCCTGTTGGGATTCGACCAGCAAGCCGAGACCATGGTGACCGCAGCCAAGACCAATATCGGCATGGAGATCGCCAATGAAATGATCGAAGCGGCCGATGGTATTATCGCGCGTATTCGTTCGGGAAAATCTCCAGATCACCGAAAGGCGTTTTCATCCACCGCCAGCTCTCGCAGTACCCACAGAGAACCATCAAGCGAGTCGGCTCAGGAAGAGCAAGGTGTGCCGGAAACAGGCTTTCGAATGCCTTTTTTAAACCTCCGGATGTATGGCGGGAGCGGACAGTTCACGATTGACTATTATGATGACATTGAGTCGCAATCCTACCTGGATCAGTTCAAAAAGGCTTGGTATCAGGTCACTCGGGAGGATCTCGGCGGCATGGAAATGCGCGCCACACCGCTTTACTTCACCCAGTGCCCGGGCTGCGGCCTCGAAATCCTGACGAATCGCGATCATGGAAAGGCGCTACGCTGCCGAAACTGCTCCACATCTCACGACTGCACCCCGTTGGCGGATGCCTCACTGGCAGAGCTTTTGAATCAAGCCCATGAGGTCGTAGAGCTGAAGCTGGAGAGCATACATGGTCACGTCCTGGTGGTCATCTTCCAGTGCGCAGATGTTGCCGAAGCGGATGCAATTGCCAAGGAGTGTCAAAGAGCGGGCTTTGTTAAGGTCCCCGAGAGAAATTTCGTTGTCGCTCACACGATATTAGAGGGAATCAATCGTGGCCTTTTCGAATTCGGCAAAAGTACGCACGCTTGGCAAAAGCGCGCTGATTCTGTGGATTTGTGCTACGCAGGTGAGACCCCTTCAGAGGTCGAAGTGCTGATCCGTAGGGTGCGGGCGAGGATCCAGAGTGTCAAGTCGATGTCCACGAGCTACAACCTGGACGATTATGATCCGATCACCTCAGCTTCTTTGACTGGTGACTTCGCTAAAGCACAATATCTCCTTGAACAGGAGCTCGTGAAATCGCCTAACGAGCCTGCAACGATGGCCATATTGGCAGAAATGCTCTGTGCTCAAGAGAAATATAGGCAAGCGCTTCAACCTGCCCGGGGGGTAACGGCACTCACACCTGACGATCCGCGTGCCTGGACAACCTTGGGGCGAATCGAAATGCAGCTCGGGAGGGGCAGAGAGGCCATCGAAACCTTGGAAAGAGCGCTGGAACTGGATCCGACCGATACTGCCGCCATGTACATGTTGGCACACCTTTATGCCGAGCTCGGTGACGAGACACGGGCGAGGGTTTTGAAGGCGCGTTGTGAAGCGCTGGGGGGGCCAATCAAATAGACAGAGAGACTGGCGAAACAAACTGGGCCGGCAAAGTGCTCGCGGCTGCAGATGATCCCCATCAGCAACACTGGGCATGGTAAGACCAGCGCCAATTTCTGCATCATGTTCGAGGAAGCGACCTCAGGTACCAGCATTGATGGAGCATGTCGTATGACAAATGGCCGAAATGGCCAACGTTTTTTCTTGACGTGGGCCGAGGGGATCTATATATTCTCTAAAAGCGATATGAAGGATGCTATGCGAGAATTTCTAAAAGTCATGAAGGCGGCGGCAGATCCCAGTCGGGTCAAGATAATCAAAATGCTGGCCCGGAAATCCATGTGTGTCTGCGAAATTCAGACCGCTTTGGGAACGGCCCAGTCAACCGCCAGCAAGCATTTAAAGATACTGGAAGAGGCCGGTCTTGTCATATCGCGGAAAGACGGCCTGTGGGTCAACTATGACCTTGCGGACGGCAGTCAAAACGCCTATGCCGCCAATCTGTTGGGAAATATGCGCCACTGGTTGAACGATGATCCTGAAATATTGAATTTGTTAATTAATTTAAAAGGTATCAATCGTTACCAAATTTTGGATAAAAATTGAAAATTTTTTTGCTTCAATACATCGCTATATCGCGATATATTCAATTATCGCATCCAGTGGCATTCGGCCGGGCTATCAGGTTGCTGTGATTCCATTCAACGGAGGATGGTATAATGGGGAACACCATTTCAATGATCGACCAAGATAGCGCTGCAAAGGGATTCCGGGCTGGTGACGGCGGACATCCTGAAACCAGCCAGATTGCCTGGTCCGGTATCCGCAAGCCATTGATCGTGGTTGCCGGTGTTTTCTTACTGTTTTTCTTTCTTCCCATTGAAAGCCACCGGTTCACCAACGCCGTGATCGAGTCACTTGGGCTGGTGCAGTGGTACGCCCGTGAGCATGTGCTGCTTTGCCTGGTGCCGGCCTTTTTTATCGCCGGGGCTATTGCCATATTCATCTCCCAGGCGGCGGTGATAACGTATTTGGGCGCAAAGGCACCCAAAACCATGGCTTACGGCGTTGCCAGCGTATCAGGTTCAATCCTGGCCGTATGTTCCTGCACGGTGCTGCCCCTTTTTGCCGGCATCTGGAAACGGGGGGCGGGCTTGGGACCGGCCATCGCCTTTCTCTATTCCGGTCCGGCTATCAATGTGTTGGCCATCATTTTGACAGCGCGGATTCTCGGACCGGAAATCGGTGTGGCAAGGGCCGTTGGAGCGGTGATGTTCAGTATCATTATCGGTTTGGTCATGCACCTGATGTATCGCCATGAAGAAGAGACCAAGGCATCAGCCGACTTGTACATGCCCGCCTCCGAAAAACAACGCAGCCTTGGGCAAAATGTACTGCTGTTTGCCGTCATGGTGGGCCTGTTAGTGTCGGCTACCTGGGGCAAACCCGATGAAGCCGGCGGCCTTTGGGGCACGGTTTATGCGTTCAAGTGGCATCTGACCGGATGCTTTGCTTTGGTCTTGGGCGTGATCCTGAACCGCTGGATGGGTGTAAAAATTTACAAAATCGTTATCGCAGGTATCCTGATTCTATTGTTGGGCCAATGGCAACCCGACAACCCGTTATTGGTATTTTCGGCCGGCATGGTCGCCTTCGTTGTTTTGTTGGTCACCACGCGAGGGGAAACCGAGGCTTGGTTTCTCTCCTCCTGGGACTTTGCCAAACAAATCCTGCCACTGCTTCTGGCCGGGGTCTTGACTGCCGGCTTGTTGCTCGGCCGCCCTGAGACAGAAGGGCTGATCCCGTCTCAGTGGATCAACAGTCTGGTGGGTGGCAATTCACTATGGGCCAATCTATTTGCGTCTTTGGTGGGGGCATTTATGTATTTTGCAACCCTGACCGAAATACCTATTTTACAGGGATTGATCGGCGCAGGAATGGGCAAAGGTCCGGCTCTGGCTTTGTTGCTGGCCGGTCCGGCCTTGAGTTTGCCCAACATGCTGGTCATTCGCAGTGTGCTGGGGACCCGTAAAACTATGGTTTTTGTCAGCCTGGTGGTTGTGATGTCCACCATATGCGGTTTAATTTTCGGTACTTTATTTGAGTAGGGGGATAAGATGAAAATATTGATTTTAGGGCCGGGCTGCCCCAGATGCCAACAGACCGAACAAATCGTAAAGGCAGCCGTGGCAGAGAGCGGGGTTTCTGCCGAGGTTGAGAAAGTCACCGATATCATGGAAATTGCCGGGTATGGTGTCATGGGAACACCGGCTGTGGTGATTGATGGCGAAGTTAAATCTGTGGGAAAGATTCCCGGCAAAGATGTGGTGATGGGTTGGCTGAGATAGCGAAAGCAAAGCTTTTAGAAAAAGGACAGCCCCTTTTTTACTTTGTAAAGGAACTCTCTTGCTATCACGCAAATTCTATGTCATACGAAGCATCGAAATTGTCAATTTATCGATGTTAATCAATTTACATGATCTATGCACAGGGGGGTGCTGATTATATGGAAATTGCAGGAACCATTGCTGCCATCCTTGCCTCCTTGATCACTTCTGCGGACGTCAAATCTCCAAACAAGCTCTGCCCGATTTGCGGAATAAAAAACCGTCGCAAATTCTATCGATGCCGGAACTGTGGACACCTTTTTCTCGGTGATGACAAGGGGATAGACCAGGAATAGCCCTGTGGGCACCGACTCAACATATTCATATGTTTCGGTTGACGGGCTAGGGGCTCAAGATTAGACTATACAAATGGGGACGGCAGAAAGCCACGGATTCCGATAGGAATTAGCAAATGATCCACTATTATTACAAAATCGTGAAAGATCAGGTGAAAATCAAGACCAAGGATCATACCCTGCTGCGGCTCAAAGTGCACCAGGAGTCAACGATGGATCCCACGGCCATTCCCGGCCGAAACCGGCAGCGCAACGAATCGAGATGCAAACTAACGGTTTCCGAAGTTCCGTTGCGGTTTTCCTTCGGCTGGAAGGTTACGAACCTGAACGGTGGTGGTTGGCGGCATTGGGATATTATTTGCGCTCCGCAAGAGGTTATGTTTCCTACCCGGGAGGGCGAGCGGATTACCCAGGATTTGCTCTTTTCCGAAAACAAAGCGGGTGGAAAATTCGATAACCTCTATACGTTGTCTTACCCAGGTACGGCGTCCACCAAGTGTGTGGTCGTATTCACTGGCAAACAAGAGGGTTTTGTAGTGGGTTCCGAACCATCGTTAAAGTGGGCGGAACTGGCGATCAGACCGTTTTCCCGGAAAGAGGATACGGAGAAAAAGGTGGCGATAAGCTTTTTTCAACGCGATGCCAACATTTTCATTATTCCCTTTAGCAGCAATAGTAATCAGCAGGTTAAAGTCGTTGACGAAATAATGGGGGGTGAAAAATCCATTCAGTTGAATTTGATGACGAGTTGGCAATCCGCATTGCGCGGTATCCCGCGGATTGCCAGGATACTGGACCCGGATTACCCGCGATTCATGCTCCAAATGGGAATCAGGGATATGAACCGCAATGTGGGCATAGACCATTTCATGGACCATCGATTGCTCAAAGCCATTCGTAAATTTAGAAGAAGTCTTGGCCCGGGTAACATCATACACCTGTTTGGGACGAATAACGCAGGCTTTGACAATGGATTTCCCGATTTTTCAATAGATCGAAGCCTGGGAGGCGTAGACGGAACGAAAAAGGGGGGGATGAGGAAGCTGGTGACCAGAATTCACGAGATGGGATTGATGGCCAGCCACCACTTCAACCCCCGGATTGCAGCTGTGGAGTGGTTGAATAAGAAGGAAAACAAAAAATACCGAAAGGCGGTTTTGCGGGCTCCCGACGGTGAGGCCTGGATAGAACACTATAAAGGCAAGCAGTACAATGTGATGAATCCGTCTGATGACGATTGGTTGAAATATTGTGTCAGCTGGGTTCGATATTTTGAGGATATCGGTTTCAATTACATTGAAATGGATCAGATCTCCTATCAACGCAATATCGCCAATCCGGAAGACGACGTGGGGACAGGATTCCAAAACATGATCAACGAAGCCGACAAGGGACCGGGGCATTTATGGACCGAGGGCGTCTCAGACATTTACAAGCTGCCACCGGGGGCCTGGTTTCAAATGTTGCCGCGAACGCGTCACGAAAAATGGCTCAATAAAAATGAGAACCGCAGGGGATACCTTGGTAAGCCATTTCCCCAATTCTATCGTTACCTCATGCCCAGTTCACCAATATCATATCAAGTGGTTATGGACTCCCCGGAAATCAGCGAAAAGATTAAGAACATCCCCGACCGGCTCATCAAAGCACGCCAGCTGCGTGCGGTGGTGCTTGACCTTGAATTGGGATTTTTCAATAAAGCGTATGCAGAAACATTGCTTCCCATGACGCTTGATAAAATAAACGCGTTTGCCTCGAATGTCGACTTGAATAAAGAGGGGGGGTTTCCATCGAGCATTGAATGGTTGAATTCGTGGTTTATCAGGGCGCAGCCTAATTAATGGTGCGATAGCTAATCTACGATAGACACTTCAAAAGCAATTCTTTTAACTTCTCTTCACCGTAGTTCTCACGCGCCATCTGAAAATTGTGATTTAACAGCTGAACCGTCTGTGGATTGGTCAACATGTCGATGGCCGCTATTGCCGCATTTGTTAAATCTGTTTGGGCAATGGCGGCCAATTCATTCTTCCCGGTTCTGTTTTTACTGCCAAGGGAGACATAATGGTACCCGCCTTGCTGGATATCAGCGACAAATACCGGGTATTCAAAAAGAATGATCGGCTTTTTGGCAAATACCGCCTCTAAGAATTGATTGCCGAAACCCTCCCAAATGCTGGGATAGGAGACCATGTCGGCAAAGACATAAGCATCCCATAGGCTGTATTGTTTATGTTCACCGTTTTCATTGCGCTGGTGTCCGATGCGATCATAGAGGAATCGATACCGAACGCCCTTTGCGCGCATGCGATCGATGAGCTCTTGCTTGTATGTTATGGCGTCTTGTTCTTCCGATTGGGCAAAAGCCAGAACGATCTCTGATGTTTCGTCCAATATTTTACCATTATACAATTTGCGGCCGATGAGTTCTTTCTTTCTTTTGTTGAGCTCGGCGATCAGATCGATGGTCAGCTCAATGGCCTTGCGCTTGACAATTCGGGTGGCCTGCAAAATGAGCAGATCATTGCTTTTAATTTGGAACGTCTGCAACATGTCGCTGTTGTAATCGTCTGGAATCCAGGGATGCTGTTCGAAGTCAAATGTGTCCGGAAAGACAATGATTTCGGTGTCGAGCTGTACCCCTTTCTGATTCAGTTTCTTCTCCAGTCTTTTTTTCCATATGCTGTTGATCGTCACATGTTTAAGATGGGGAAGCGTTGGGGGAACATATTTATCTAAAATTGCCTGAACACCATTGAACCCTGCACGGACGGAATACCGGCCTTCATAGGACTCATAAAAGTCGTGGTTTACGGCAATCACTTGGGCATTCATTTTTTTGAGAATGGTATAAAAGGCCTTGGCGGCGGCGATGTGACGCCCGTGGGAAAAGATGTTGTGCAAAAACAGATAGTCCAGATCGTTTTCATCAAATTTTTCAAGAAACCGTTCTGCTATTTTATCTGCCACCGTATCGATGTTGTCGAGCAGGGTTTTCTCATTGACGTATCGATCATTTTCATTCAGCCGGAAACCGGCAAAAGCGTTTTTTTTGATATTTTCGATGTTGATCGCCAGATCAATATGGGAGTGTCCCTTTGGATAATCGAAATCGAGTTCTGGAATAATGAAGATATTGTGTTTTTTTTGATCCTCATGGCTAAAGCCGCTGGTGCCGGTAATCAGGATGACCCGGTGCCCCATTCGCTTGAGCATTTTTTCGCGCTTCACAATTTCCAGTGAAACACCATCGGTTTTTCCGATCTTATAGTGACAAATGCCAATGACTTTCTGATCTCTCCCGATTTCCTCCCCGAAGGATGTGTCATTTTCAAATTGATTCATATGGTCTTCGACTTTTTGAGGAGATACTACTGGTGGCCCTCTTTGGGCACAATGCAGATAAAGCGGAACGGGTCATCGCCGGTATTTTTGAATTGATGTTCCCTGCCCGCGGGGACATAGGCATATGAACCGGCCGCCACTGCATGTTCTTCGCCTTGGATGTGTAATACGCCCTGACCTTCGATCATATAGTTGATGTGGGGCCAAGGGTGACTGTGTTTGGGAGAGTAGCCCTCCGGCCCCAATTCGATGACACGCATGACATGGTCTGACCAGCCCTCTTTTTCGCCGATGAGCACTTTCATTGCCGCATTTTTGACTTCAGGGCTGTCGATGACGTTGGAAATCGCCTCTTTTTCGTGGGATACAATCATGGAAACCTCTTAACATTCGTTGGCTCAAGCACATCGCAATAAGCGGTGCTCATGAACTTAAGACCTTTTGAGGTGTTCGTCAACGTCCATTGCAATGGCAAAGATGTGGCTTTCAAACCAAAGGCTTTCACATTTAAGCGGACTGAGATACAGTGGCCGATGTGCGGCCCATCATGGAATATCGAATATCGAACAAGGAACCGCAGAATGTCGAAGTAAGGTTTTCTGTCATTTAAAATAATTATGGCAGAGCGCAGCGATTCCACAATTGGACACTGGACATTCCTTGTTCGATATTCTGCGGTTCAACGTGCGGAGGTGGCAGCATGCCCCATGGATTTTCACTCGCCTACGGCGCTCAGTCCGTATCGTTCAGTTGCGGGCCCGGCGCTGATTTTTATACGGTTCAAGATCCGGTGAAAAAGGCGAACGTTCAGCGTTTCGCCCAAGCGTTATCGGCATTCATGACCAATGCCGATTTGGACCTGGCGCAACCGGCGGTGGTGGTGGCCGATAAAACCCGCTTGTGCGGCTACCCCCTTTACCTGCCCGTTTTAGTGGAAAACCTCGTTGCGCACGGTGCAAGGCCGGAGGCCATTAGCCTGTGTATTGCCTACGGCACCCACTTGCCCCAAAGCGATGCAGTGTCTGAAAAAAGCTACGGCCCCTGCTTCGGCCAATACCGGTGGGTGCATCACCAATGCGAGGGGGATCATTTTAAAGAGCTGGGCACCACCCCCGGCGGTACGCCCGTCCGTATTCGGGCCGATTTGGCCGAAGCGTCCTGCGTGATCACCTTCGGCGCCGTATCCCACCACTATTTTGCAGGCTACGGCGGCGGCCGCAAGCTGCTCTTTCCGGGATTGGGGCATAAAGATGCCATATACGCCAACCACGGCCTGTTTCTAGACCCCGGCACGCGTGCCCTGACCTCCGGGTGCCGCCCCGGCCAATTGGAGGGCAATCCTTTGGCCCAGGATTTGGAGGACTATGAATCTTTCTTTTCTGCAGATATGGCCATCCATGGAATTCTGAACAGCCACGGAGAGGTCTGCGACCTTCTGGTGGGAAAGGGCAGGGACCATTTTAGAAAGGCCTGCGCCCTGCACGCCGCAAGCTGCGAAATCGATGTGGGCAAACAATATGATCTGGTGATTGCTTCATGCGGCGGTTTCCCAAAGGACATCAATTTTATCCAGAGCCATAAAACCATCCACCACGCCGCCGATTGGGTGCGCGACGGCGGCCGGCTGATTGTGTTGTCCGAGTGTCGCGACGGCATCGGTTCCCAAACCTTTCTCCCGTGGTTTGAGCTGGGCGGATGGGACGCCGCTTTTGACGCGCTGGCGCGGAATTATGTGGGCAACGGCGGCACGGCGCTGGCGATGATGAACAAGACCCGGCGCATCAAAATCAGTCTGGTGACGGCTTTGCAGCCTTCCCTGGCCGAGATGATTGGGGTTGAATGCGTTTCCGCGGAACATGTTCAAACCATCATAAACCGGCATGACGGGGAGATGGCGGTTATACCCAATGGGGGCATGCTGGTAAAAAAACCTAAAAAAACCTAATGATTGCTGAGTT
>JASFER010000106.1:0-18970 GCA_050124755.1 Desulfobacteraceae bacterium | reverse complement strand
TTTCTTTGATCTGATGGTTTCTCTGATCGGCGCCTTTTCCGGCTACATCTATAGCAGGCAAGAGGCGGCCGAGGTTTTTGCGGCCGCCGGATTTTCGGTGGAAACCATTGATATTTCCTCGCCGTCCAAACCTTCCATGATTTTTGTATGCAGAAAAGGAGAACAATAGAGTGGTAGCAGAAGAGTTAAAAGCGGTGATTGAGCGGCATAAGGCGAAAAATTAAGAATAATGAAAAGCCAATCTTTATGCAGGATATCGGATTTTATACCCGGCCGGCACGGAGGCCGGCCCTACGCGAATCACTTCGGTCCCTGGCGTTTTGAGGGGTCCCGGGTAGGGTCGGGCTCTGTCCCGACCGGTTCAGAAGAAGGCTTTTTCAACCAACTTGGGCTTTATGGATAACCGGGTTCAGTTATAAACCGGAAAACCGCAATGAATTTGTGAAAAGTGAATAAAGAGGGTGTAATGATGAAAATGAAAACCGAAATCAAGGAAGTGCTGGGTAACCATATCATCTATCTGGCCACCGCGTCCAAGAAGGGCATTCCCAACGTGGTCCCCATCGGCGGGAAAAAAGTCATCGACGACCATACGCTGCTCATCGTGGATGTACTGCTGAATAAGACAAAGCGGAATATTCTTGAAAATCCCCTGGTCGCAATCATTGTCGAAGATTTGAAGCGCGAAAAGCCCATATCCTATCAGCTCAAAGGAACGGCAAAACTATACACGGATGGCGAATATCTTCAGCAGGCCATGGAGATATCTGAAAATGGTTGGGCCAGGCGTAAGAAAGCAGGTCACACAAAGAAGTACAAGGTTCGGTCTGCAGTTCTGGTTACCATCGAAGAGATTTATTCAAACATGCACGGCGGCCGAAAAGTATCTGAAAAAGCAGCGTAATGTCCCGCCGTCCAAGGAGAAAGTATGTCCATAAAAGCAAAAATCGCTTCGCTCTTCATCGTTGTTCTTGCCCTTGCCGGCGCTGGCTTGTCGGGCTGTTCCGATTCAGATGCGCGCGGGCCGGCGCATGAGAAGACACTGGTGATCGGTTCCCAGTTCGATGTGGGAGGCGGTATCGATCCCCGGCAGGGTATCAGTGGTCCCAACCTGGCGCCCAAGCTGCTCGTATTCGAACCGCTGGTCTATTTTGATGAAAATTATAACATGCAGCCGCTGCTGCTTGCTTCCTGGAAGCCGTCCAAAGACGCAAGCACATGGACGCTTCACTTGCGCAAAGGTGTCAAATTTACGGATGGCACGCCCCTCAATGCCGAGGCGCTTATCTTTTCCATCCAGTATATGTCCAGGCCGGGATCGCGATTGGCCAATATCCAATCCATGGACGCCGTGGATGAATACACCGTTCGTCTCTCCTTAAAAAAACCGGATGCCATCTTTATCCATACCATATCCTCCCTCGGGCTGATGAGCCCGACTTGTGTGGACAAGGACGGTCGGTTTGCAAAACCGGTGGGGACCGGCCCCTTCCGATTTGTTGAATATATCGAAGGCCGGCAGCTGGTTTACCAAAAAAACGAGGGTTACTGGGGTGAAAAACCCAAGATCGATAAGGTGGTTATCAAAATCATACCGGATTTCAACACCCGCGCCATGGCCCTGGAATCGGGCGAGATCGACGCGGCCGATTACCTGCCGGCGGAGATTCTCAAAAAGCTGGAAGCCGATCCGCGTTATACGGTGGTGCGCAGAATCCCCAGCCCTTGCCCCAACTGGATCGGAATGAACACCAAAAAAGCGCCTTTTGATGATGTGCGGGTCAGAAAGGCCGTCAACTATGCTGTTGATGTGGAAACCATCGTCGATAAGCTGATCAATTCCATTTTGCCTGATTTGGCCATCCCGGCAACCAAAGGGCCCCACTCCCAGCCGTTATTCAAGCACATCGCCCATCCCGACCTGCAATGGTACGGCTATGATCCTGCAAAGGCGAAGCAGTTGCTGGAAGAGGCGGGTTGGCGGGATTCGGACGGCGATGGTGTTGTGGATAAAGAGGGCAGGCCCTTCCGCGTCGAGCTGATATCTTCCCTGCTCTATGCCGAAGGTACGGAAATATCCGAAATTGTGCAGAGCCGGCTGAAATCCGTGGGGATCGATGTTTCGGTGAGGGTGCTGGAGTCCGGCGCCAGATTCCAGGCCTATAGAGAAAAAAAATTCGATATGATCGAACTGGCCGGCATATGCCCGCACAACGATCCCTCGCCGTGGTACGATTACTATTTCCATTCCAAAAAGCACCCGGCCTATTGTGTCATGGAAGACCAGGCCATGGATGCTGAGATCGACAGGCTGGCATCGGCAGTGGACGCCGACTCCCGGCAGGCATCATTTTATCGGCTTCAATACCTGTTGGAAAAGAATGCGCCGGGAATTTTTTTATACATCCGGCGGGGAGCCATGGCGTTCCGCAGCGACATCAAAGGATTTAAGATCAATTGCGGCATGACGGGCGCATATTCTTTCGCCCGATATGTCTCTAAATAGAAGAATATTATATGGGAGCGTATATTTTAAAACGGATTGCATGGACGGCGGCGGTGATTATCGGCGTCACCATGCTGACCTTTTTCATGCTGTTTGTCCTGCCCGGCGATCCTGCTGAAATGCTGGCCATTTCGAAGTACGGCGCCCAGGACGCCACCAGGGAAGCCATTGAATCGATCAAGGTTCAGGAAGGACTGGATCGGCCCATATTTGTACAGTACGGTGTCTGGCTGGGGGGTGTCCTTACCGGTGATCTGGGAAAATCGCGGATATCCGGCAAACCGGTATGGGATGAAATGACCGCCAGGCTGCCGGCCACGCTTCAGCTCGCCGGTGCGAGCCTGCTGTTGTCCCTGGGTATCGGCATGTCGCTGGGTATCATCGCGGCCGTCAGGCAAAATACGCTTTGGGACTATCTTTTCACCGGCAGTTCATTGATCGGGGTTGCCATTCCCAATTTCTGGCTCGGTTTGATGTTGATTCTGCTCTTCGGCATCTATCTAAGGCTGTTGCCCACATTTGGATACGGTACATGGCGCCATCTCATCCTGCCCGCATTTACCGTAGGCGTTTCCATGGCCGGCATATCCGCACGCTTGACACGCTCCACCGTGATCGAAGTTCTATCCCAGGAGTATATCAAAACCGCCGTGGCCAAAGGGTTGTCAAGGGCCTTGATTCTTTACCGGCATGTCATCAAAAATGCGTTAATCCCGATTATCACCATCGCGGGTATCCAGTTCGGCTATCTGCTGGAAGGCACCGTTATTGTTGAAATGGTTTTTGCATGGCCCGGCATCGGCCGGCTGTTGATCGATGCGGTCCACAACCGTGACTTTCCGCAAATCCAGGGGTGTGTACTCTATATCGCTTTCATATTCTGTTTCGTGAACCTCTGCCTCGATATCTCCTACACCTATCTGGATCCACGTGTAAGACTGGACAAACATGATTGAAATCATCTACAACATCGGCCGGGTTGTCCAGCACAGGCTGTCACTTGCGGGCGGGGTCATCATCCTGGTTTTGGTTTGTATCGCCGTCCTGGCGCCCCATATTGCCCCCCATGATCCCGCAAGGGTCGACTTGAACCAAAGCCTTACCCCCCCTGATGCGAATTTTCCCATGGGCACGAACAAACTGGGCAGATGTATTCTGTCCCAGATGATATACGGCACCAGAATCACTTTAGGCGCGGGCGCATTGGTGGTTTTGACCACGGCCGCTATCGGGATGATGATGGGGATCGTTTCCGGTTATTTCGGCGGTCTGATCGATGAAATGATCATGCGCTTTGTGGATGTGATGCTGGCCCTGCCCGGCATCATTCTGGCGTTGATCATCGCCGGATTGCTGGGACCCGGCGTTTTCAACCTCATGCTGGCCCTGGCCGTTACGGGCTGGACCGGTTTCGCCAGGGTGGTGCGCAGTACGGTGCTGTCATTGAAGGAACTGGCCTTCATCGAGTCCGCCAAAGCACTGGGGGCATCGAACGTCTATATCATCAGAGCCCATATCGTTCCCAATTGTATGTCGCCGGTCATTGTCCTGGCCACCTTCGGCATGGCGCGGGCCATACTGGCCATATCCGCTTTGAGCTTTCTCGGCCTGGGCTCCCAGCCGCCCAATTTCGACTGGGGATCCATGCTTAAGGAGAGCGTTCTGTATATGCGCACAGCCCCGCATCTGGTTATCTATCCAGGCCTCGCCATCATGATATCCGTGCTGGCGTTTAATTTCTTCGGCGACGGATTGAGAGACTATTTCGATGTCAAAGCAAACCAAAGGCCGGAGTGTTAAGCCGTGGCGTTATTGTCGATTGTTGATTTGAAAGTGTGGTTTGAAACCGGTGCCGGCATGGTCAAGGCCAATGACGGTATCGATCTGAACATATCCGATAATGAAATTGTCGGCATTATCGGCGAAACCGGCTGTGGAAAAACCATCCTCGGGCACGCCCTGATGAGATTGCTGCCGCCGGACGCCCATGTGTCGGGGCAGATCATATACAAGGGCAGAAATATTGCGGCGTTGTCCGAAGATGAAATGCAAAGCATCCGCGGCCGGCAGATCGCCATGATATTTCAGAATCCCCGTTTGGCGTTAAACCCGGTGATGACCATCTATGAACAGATCAGGGAAGTTTATCGGTACCGTCTGGGCACGGCCTCGGAAGACATTGAAGCGTCGGTAGGCCGTGTTCTTGAAACGGTGGAGATCGATCCCCGACGGATGAAAGAGTACCCCCATCAATTCAGCGGCGGCATGACGCAGCGCGTCATGATTGCCATGGCGATGGCATTTAACCCGGCGCTGCTGGTGGCGGATGAAATAACCAAGGGATTGGATTTGCCGGTAAAATGGAAAATCGTACAGCAGCTCAAACGGGTGACTAAAGGTCGCAGTATGCTGCTGATTACCCATGACCTGCAGGTGGCCAAACATCTTTGCCATCGGATTGCGGTCATGTATGCCGGCGAAATTGTGGAGATCAATCATGCGCAAGCCATTTTCAGCAACCCCGAACATCCCTATACAAGGGGTCTGATGAATGCTTTGCCCTCATCGGGGATGCAGGCAATTGCCGGCCAAACACCGAGTTTGACCGATCTGCCGCCGGGTTGCCGGTTTCATCCACGCTGCGAAAAGAAAAAACGCCTGTGTTTGCGACGCCATCCGCAAATGCAGGAATTTGGAAAAGATGGCTATGTCAGGTGTTTTTAACCCCAATGTTGCATAAAAAAGATAGCAAAGAGTTGGGATAATATGCCGATGCTGGAAGTTCGGAATCTGACGAAAACTTTTTATTCGGGCTTTTTTCAAAAGAAAAAGCAAAAAGCCGTTAAGGGTGTGTCTTTCCGGATCGAGAAAGGCAAGACGCTGGGATTGATCGGTGAAAGCGGCAGCGGAAAAACGACCATCGCCCGTTTGATCCTCAGGCTGATCAATCCGACGGCCGGGCGCATCTTCTTCGATGGGGCCGATATATCGAGGACCAATGGAAACCCTATCAAAAAACTCAGAAAAGAGATGCAGATTGTTTTTCAGAACCCTGAAACCGCTTTCAACCCGAAGATGAAGCTTAAAAGAAGTATGGCCGAGCCCTTGCGGGTTCACGGGCTTGTCCGCCGGAAAAACGAGAAAGAAAAAGTGTTTGAAATGGCCCAGCGGCTTGACTTGAACATCGAGCTTCTGGACAGATATCCCCATGAACTCAGCGGGGGGCAGATTCAAAGAGCCGTGCTGGCCCGGCTCTTGTGCCTGAAACCCAAACTCATTGTTCTGGATGAACCCACATCCATGCTGGATGTATCCTATCAGGCCCAGATCTTGACCTTGTTGAAAGATATCCAGCAATCCTTGGGGATGGCCTATCTGTTTATTTCCCACGATCTGGATGTGGTCGGGCACATGAGTGATGCCATCGGCGTGCTGCACAAAGGCGAATTGGTCGAATATGGTTCCAAATCCCAGGTGCTGTCAACGCCCCGGCATCCTTATACAAAAGAATTGATATCGTTCAGTGGTTTCATGTTTGACGGAATGGCTTAGCTGCTGTTGCCAGGCAATGAAAAAATAAATTTAACCGAGTTGGATCATACGATCTGAGAGGCGGTGGTAATGATGTATGATGGTAAAATCGATAAAATCAAACCCGTGGCCATATGTGCCACCCTTATAACAGCCGGGCTTATCCTTTTGGGGTGCGGACAAAAAGAAAACCCGGGTCATGAAAATATAACAATTGATTCGGTTGTGTTTACGCGAACCGGACTTTTCTTGAAGATGAGCGGGCCTGTATCCATCCAAAGGATCGAGATTTCCAAAGATGGACAGGCGCTTGTTTCAAAATCCACGGATGCCGCAGGCGAAGCCCTGGTCGACTTTGAATGGTGCGGCCGCACCAAATACGACCTTGAGGTGGTGGCGGATAAGGCGACCTTGGCGATGCCGGTATATGCGCCTGAAAAACCGAGCCCGGTTAAAGTTGCTGAAATCCCCCTGGAAGCACTTGAAAGAGAAGAAATGGAGTACAGATACTATGCCGCCCGCGGAACCGAGGTCCGTTTCTCGCCTGACGGAAAATATATCGGTGTTGGTTCCAAAGGGGGATTTGTTTACCTTGTAAAGGTGGACTCCAAAAAGATTGTGTGGAAACATAAAATCCCCGAGGCCAGAGTCGCCAAGGTTGCCTTTGCCGGTGGCGGCAAATTGATTGCCGGTGAAGAGAGCCGTGACGGCAATATCTATTGCTTTGATATGGAAAGCGGAAAGGTCCTCTGGCAGTACAAGACGCACAACGACTTTAAAGCCCCATGCGCGCAGATTGCCATGATGCGGGGAAGATACAAATATTACCCCTTGCAGGTCTGGGGGCTTTGTATTGACAAGGCCGACAATGGATATGTGATGGTCAGACATTGCTGTGAAAGACAGATCAACGGCAAGCGTATTCCGGTGACAACTTCCCTGGTATACAAGTTGAACCTGGAGACGGGAAAACCGATCTGGAAATTTCCGATCAATGCTTCTGCCTGGGGGCTGAACATCTCCGAAGACGGCAAATATATCATCCCTTCAATGGGATGGGCCAAACAGGCCACTTTGTTTGTCCTAGACGGCGCATCGGGCCGACCTTTATGGGACTATACCTTTAAAGGCCCGGAAAAGAACCTGGAATCATTCAGAGGCACCACCGGCTTTGAAGCCAGGATATCACCGGACAGCCGCTATGTCGCGGTCAACCAGGTATATCCGGACCATACCCTTGTTTTTGATAATCACCAATCCATAAAGAGCGGACAAGCGCAATTGTTGTGGAAGAAAAAGTTTCTCAAGGTGCTTGATGTGAGCAACGTGCCCATCGGTGTCAGCAGCGTCAACCTGGAGTTGACGGACAGGGATCTGATTTTTGCCACATGGAGCACAAGGGTTGTGGGGACCGCAGACAACAGCATTCAACTGCCGGCCCTGCATCCGGATGCCGATACGCTGTTCGTCTATGACTATGAAGGCAAACTGAAATGGAAGTGGAAATTGGGGGATGGCATCTGGAACAAGGATTGCCTTTTATCGGAGAACGCCAGATACATGGCCATTCCCATCGGTCTGGTGCCGGAGACATCTTCAGCCAACCCGCAGGACATGGGGGTCTACGTATTCAGCCCCAATGCAAAGGGAGGCGCAACAGCGCGCTTGAACTGGTTCTACCATACACAAGGATTTGCCTATAAGGCGGATATCAGCCCCGACGGCAAGCACATCGTCGTGCTTGAAGGGCCTTTTGATATCGATCCGGACCGGATGAAAGAGAATATCGTGGGCAAACACAGGTTGATTATCTTGTCATGATGAAATGGTTTGTCAGATGCTCCATCGCAGTCGCCGCACTATTTTGTGCTGTTGTGCCGGCCTTGGGCGATGGTTTCCAAAAACCCATTGCTCCTGACGACTATGGGCAGGTGATCCTCCAGGTGCCCTACGGCATAAAGAACAGCGGGGTGAAGAACAGTTCCGGTCTGGTGGCCCAGGACAGCACAGTGGCCTCCCTTTTTGTCGTTGAAAGCTATCATCCAATGCCTTTGGACGTGGCATTAAAGATCGAGATTCCAAAGCCCTTAAAACCTGAAACAAAGATAGAGGGGATTGAAATAAGCGAAGATGCAGACAGCTATCTTCTTCAGGCAACATTCAATTTGGTTACCGAATTTGACGACTGGTATCGGCTTGTCACCATCCGGATTCCCGCCGCGGTAAGGCCGGACAAGTATTTTATCCGGGCCACGGCCCGTTTTAAAGGTTTGATCAATTTGCAGCCAGGGGGGCAGCCAGGGGGGCAGCCGGGCGAGTTTGTGCTCCATCAGCAGGCTGCGGTCCGAGTCGTTGCCCCGGCCGAATTACAAAAGCTGTTAACGGTTCCGGCAATCAAAATTCCGGCCGACAGGGATGGGAATTTTGATGAAAAATGCGCACAAAACAGCCTGCTTTTGCGGACCGGCCTGGGCATTTTAGGCAAGGTTTTCGGAAGCCGGCAGGAAGATGATGCAGCCCCGGCCGCCTTTGCCGGCATCAAAATGGCCAATCGTGCCGCTGAGGATGCCATTGTCCTGGTTAGCTGGCAGGTGCTGGATCGACAAACAAAAGAAGAGGCCGAAGGGTTTCGGATTCCGCAAGAATTTCTCGATCTTCACGGCGGTGGAGATGATCGGATCTATACCCAGGTTTTTATCCCAGGAAAAGAGATGGTTGAATTGGTGCTCCCCATCTTTGCGGACAAGCATAAGGTGCTGGCCGGCCGCTATCTTGGCAGGGTAAAAATCAGGCTCTTTGGCAGTGATGCCACGGTGGGCGTGAGGGACTTCGACCTGACGGTCAAGAAGATGAGCTGGTCATCCATCGGCACGACCTTGTATGCGATGCTGGTTGCGCTGTGTGTCGGTATTGTTCTGCTCATTCGAAACCGGGCGATATTTCAGCGCTTTAAAAGCCGGTGGCTGATTCTGATAGCCCTGTTCGGTTCCACAAAGTTCCTCGTGTCGCTGGTGCCGCGCTTTTTTCTCAACGAGCTTTTCAACGGGCTTTTGGGACCGTTTGCCGCTTTTGCCACCGGTTTGTTCAGGGAAGGGATCACCAATCTGTTCGTGATGGCATTGGTGGTTTTAATTCCTCTGCCCGGTGTGGTGACGCTCTCCATGCTGATATCGCTGGTTCTGTTCTGCCTGCTGGGAAGCTTTAACCCTGTGATCATCCTGTTCATGGTGGTTGCCATGTCCACCATGGAGATCGCCCTTTATCTTACCGGGTTCACGCGCGGGCCGCAGAACAATTTTACCCGAACCCCCAAGGCGTTGATTATGGCGGCGCTTGGCATGGGAACGGCCGGCGCTTTTGCCACCTTTGTAGACTATAACCTGTATATGCTTCTCTACCGGCTTTATTATGCGAACTGGTTTATCTGGGCAAACATTTTAATCGTCGGTTTTTTGTATACTGCGATATTCGCTCCGGCCGGTGTCATGCTGGGCAACAAGCTGAAGAGAGTGGCCACCCAATGATCAAGGTCCAAGATTTATCATTCACCTACCCTGGAAAAACGGACCCCGTGCTCCGCAACGTTCATCTCCAAGTGAACAGGGGTGAATGCGTATTGATTACCGGGCCCACCGGATGCGGTAAAAGCACGCTTTTAAAATGCGTCAACGGAATCATTCCGCACACCTCGGAAGGGACCATGACCGGAGATGTGATGGTCGGCGGCGTTCACACCAAAGATGTGCCGTTGGCAGATCTGGCAAGGAAGGTGGGCCTGGTGCAGCAAAATCCCGATGACCAGATATTTTCACTGGTGGTTGAGGATGAAGTCGGCTTCGGGCCTGAAAACCTGTGTCTGCCGGCAGAAGAGATCGAACAGAGGATTGCGCTGGCATTAAAACAGGTGGGCATGGACGCATACCGGAAAAAAAGCGTTCATGCGCTTTCGGGCGGGCAAAAACAGCGGGTGGCCATTGCATCCATGCTGGCCATGCAACCCGCTGCCCTGCTGTTGGACGAACCGGCCAGCCAGCTTGATCCCAAAGGGGCCCAAGAGGTTTTGTCGGTGATCGCAAAAATCAATGCGGAGACAAAATGCACCATTGTCCTGGTTGAGCATCGCATTCACGAAGTCGCCCACCTGGTGGACCGGATCATCGTCATGGACAGGGGCGCGGTGGTTCTGGATGCCGATAAAAACGACGTGTTTAAAAATCATATCGATCTGTTTTATCGACTGGGGTTAAGGCTCCCTGAGACCATTGAACTTTTCCATCAGCTCAAATTGGGCGGCGTGCCGCTGACAACCGATGACGCGCTGGAGATGCTGGACAAACGCATGGATGCCTATAAAGGGCCGCACACCGTTGTCCCTTCCAACGGAACGGCCGAAAGCATAAAAACCAATACGGTGCCGGTTGTCGAGATGGATAATGTCTGGTTTGCTTATGAGGGGCGGCAGAACTGGATCATGAAAGGCGTGAATCTTAAGATAGGGCAGGGTGAAATGGTCGCCTTGCTTGGCAACAACGGCTCCGGCAAATCGACCCTTCTGCTCCACATGTGCGGCATCCTCAAGCCCGGCAGGGGCCATGTGTCGCTCTTCGGGAAAAATATCGGAAGGATGAAGCCGGAAGCCCTGGTCGGCGATGTGGCGGTTGTGTTCCAAGACCCCGGCTTGATGCTCTTTTGTGATACGGTTTGGAAAGAGGTCTGTTTTGGTCCCAACCATTTGAAGATTGAAAGCAAAGAGATAAAAAGAAGAGCCCGGGAAGCATTGAATGTGATGACCCTCGAGGAGTTGTTGCCCGAGCCGCCTCAGGCCCTGAGCGGCGGCCAGCGGCTAAGGGCCGCAGTGGCCTCGATCCTTTCCATGAAACCCGGGATATTATTGCTCGATGAGCCCACCAGCGGCCAGGATAAAAGAAATATCATCAGCCTCATGGAGCATCTCAAAAGCTTGTCGGACAACAACATCACTTCGGTTTTCATTACCCACGACATGGAAACCGCCCTGAAATTTGCAGACCGGATGATCATTTTGGACAACGGAAGGATTATCGCAAACGGGGAGCCGGCAGCGCTCTTTGCCGATTTGGATATCCTGAACCAAACATCGCTCCAAACGCCACAAACATTTACGCTGAGCACTAAGCTCGGGTTGGCCCCCTCATTTTGCGTGGACGATTTGGCGAAAACATTGAAAGCGGTGATGGCCCATGTATGATGTGAAAAAGCTGCTGGAACCGAGCCTTAAAAATACCCTCATCCACCGGATTGATCCGCGCGCCAAGCTGATCGTCCTGGCCGCGTTTTCGATCATTGCCATTTCCATGGATAATCCAAACGCATTGATCATTCTCTTTATCTTGTCCCTGATCGGATATCCGGCGGCCAAAATTCCAGCCAAGAACATCAAAATACTGGCGGTTCTGTTGTGCTTATTGATCTGGGGCACGATCTATTCACAAGCCCTGTTTTATCAGCAGCATCCGCGGACGATCATTTTCACGATCCTGCCCGAGAATTCCTTCGGTATGCAGTGGGACGGCCTCCATGTGTTTCGGGAAGGCATGGCGTATGGCGCGATCCAATCGATGCGTTTTGCAGCCACAACCTCCCTGGCGCTTCTGTTTTACTGGACAACCAATCCCAATGCCTTGCTGTTCGGCCTGATTCGATTAAAAGTGCCTTACGGCCTGGCATTTATGGTAATGACGGCGCTTCGCTTTATTCCGCTTTTGTTTGCAGAATCGATCACGGTCTTCAGAGCCCAGAAGCTTAAAGGGTATGTGCCTTTCAGACCGGTCAACTGGATCAAGACCATTTTTCTGGCCCTGGTTCCCATATTGGCCAACTGCATACGCCGGGCTGCAAAACTGGCGGTTTCCGTTGAAGGCCGCGCTTTTAAACCGGACGCTTCACGCACTTACCTGAAGGCCGATATCCTGGCATTTACCCCCTTTGACAGGGTGCTTGTGGCACTGTGCCTGACGGCCATACCTGTTCTGATTTTCAAAATTCTTTTTTGGCTTTATGTGAACGATATCTTTTACCTTTCGCAGCTGCGGTGGATTTATGAAATTGTCGGGAAGTATATATGATACTATCGCAAAAAGTACGCAGCAGGCTCTGCTTTCATGGCAAAGGAGGTGGCCTACGATATTCGGAAGAAGTTTTTGAGTTTTGATGAACTCGTAAAAAGTCGCCAAAAAGCGATGTTTTAAAATACCATGAAGGACATGAAGAGCATGAAGTTGAAATTATAATACAACTTTCGGGTTTCACATATGGCCATCATAAATCCCGGTGCGGATCGCCAAATGCGTCATCGGGGCTTATGCCCGAAGCGATGCTTAAAACCGGCCGGCGCGGAGGCCGGCCCTACGTTTTTATAGCCATTTCAGCAATGCAGATGGTTAAGGTATTCTGTCGATTTTGTTTTAGCCGAGGTTGGTATGCGGAAAAAAATGGTCGCTCTGCTTTTTGTTGTGCCGGCACTTATTTTGGGCTGGTGGTGTCTTTACCTTCAGTCTGGGGAGAAAACCGTATTTTCGGAAGAATTCAGAACGGCACTGCATTGGGATCGGCAATGCACCAAAGCCGATGTCACCGGTCACCTGAGCACGCCTTCGGTGACAAAGGAATTTACCACCGCATCCGTAACATCAACAGACGGCATGCTGCATTTATGTACCGGTTCAGGTGAGCATACCGGCGGTGGTGAATGGCGCAGGCCCGTTGAGATCAAGGTCGGCCGGGACACTTTGATAGAGTGGAAATGGGCGGCCTATGATCCTGAAGACTATCAATTCTGGATCCGACTAAGATTCAATAACAACAGGACGCTCTATTATAAAGCCAGCGACAGCAGACAGCCCGGTTTTTACCGAAAAGAGCGATACATGCCATACAAAGGAGAAAAATTCAGGGACAGAGAGGGCCGATTGCGGTTTTTTCCTTCTGTAACCATTCTGGTGGGCAGGCCGGCAAATAAATGGATGGTTCACAAAAGAACGATTTCAAATGACTACCAACAGAGTTACGGGCAGGTGCCGGTGAACCTTGCCATATCCGAAATCACCATCGGCATGATGGATGACAGCAAGGCAAAGGTTAATGAAATGGGGATTGAGTATATTCAAATATACTATAGTTACAATTAAATATGGAATTTCCGAGGCGTTCAATTAAAAATATTGACTTCTGTACGTAGATCAAATAAAGATCATCCTTTAAGATAGCGGCAGAAGCCGCCATAGGGTGAATTTCAGGGCCAAGCCCCAAGAGATGAACCCTACCGCCAGAGTTGGCGGAAACGACATTAATAGCGCAAACAAAAGGCCACGAAGGTCCCTTTCCCGGACAGGGAAGCGACTTTGTGGCCTTTTTTATTTGCCGGCACCTGGATACCATAATTTTTTAATGGGGGTAGTAGATTCAGTCTGGGAAAAATGATTGGAGGATGACGCACCCCGTCCAAGGATATACGCCATCCTCCAGTGGGAGCACTCCCGAAAAAGGAATGCAGTATCTTGTTTATCACTGCATTTTTTCCCCGTCAATGTGCGTCTTGTTTTACAAAAGAGCAGCGTGGAGTTGATCTGGATCTGTTATTCAAGAGGAGGAGATGAAGTGATGTCAGCGTGGAGAATGGGACTGTGGATGATGGGAATTGTGATTGCATGCCTGGTTATTCCTTTTTCAGCATTTGCGGAACAAGAAGAACAAGAGACGGTGACCTTGACGGATATGGTGGTCACGGCCACCAAAAGTGAAAAGGATATTGCCGACACACCCGCCAGTATTTCCTTGATCGGGGCGGAGGATCTTGACGATTCACCCAACATGACCCTTGATGAGGCCTTCCGCTATACCCCTTCGGTTCAGATTATCCGCGGCGAAGGCATCGGTACGACCCACAACTTTACCAACATCAGAGGGGTGGGGGCCAAGCGCAACCTGTTGTATGTGGATGGGGTCAGCATGGTGGAGAGCATGTCCGGCAACACCAATCTCAGTTTGCTGCCCACCGGAGGCATTGAGAGGGTTGAGATTTTAAGGGGCCCCTCGTCCGCTCTGTATGGCGGACGCGGCATGGGCGGGGTCATCAATATTCTTACCGAAAAGCCCGATGAAGGCTGGCATGGAAGTCTGAAGCCCGCCTACGGCAACTACAATTATCAAAAATATGGAGGATCGGTCTCATACGGTGGTGAAAAGGTGGGGATCGGTCTCAATCTTTCGGACACCAAAAGCGACAACTACTGGTCAAGAGATACGATCATACGACGCGACTATGACTACCACACCGGTATCTATTCATACGATTACGATTCCAAATACGAAGATGTGGGCTACGAAGGTTGGGAGAACTGGAACCGCGACTACGAAGAAAAGGCCGCCCGCGCCAAAATCCATTACGATCCCAATGAATCCACCCATATGGTTTTGAGCCTCGGCTGGATGGAAAACGAAACCGGTAATGGTTATACGGACCGCTATACGGATGCCGGCGGCAACGGTGTCGAGGTGAATCTTGAGAAGGACAAGGTCTATGCGGGTCTTAATGGAGAAACAAAGTTAAGCGGCGGCTCCTCCATATCCTACCGCTTTACCTATCACGCGCCTGAAAGCAGGATCATCGGCGAAAACATGAATCTTGCGCTTTCCCTGGATGACCCGGCCCAGCTTGCTCCCGGCGGCCATGCGCCGCAATTTTATCGATCCGAATCCGAGCAGGGCTCCAAAGATTACGAGGCCGAAGTCAACTGGTCCGTACCTGTGTCCGGCTCAAAGCTTGGTGAGCATGTGGTGACGCTGGGGGTGCAATATCTTTACAATGATATCTATTGGTCCATTAAGGAACCGGAGACCGGCACGGATCTGACCCATGCGGTGGATACCACCAAGGACGCCTGGTCCGTTTATATCCAGGATGAATTTTTCATCAGCGACAAATGGTCGCTGACCACGGGGCTCAGGGGCGACTTTTACGACGATTTCGACAACCAGGTATCCCCCAAAGCCAGCCTGCTGTACAAACACAGTTCCCAAACCCAATACCTGCTCTCGGCCGGGTATGCCTACAATCCGCCGCCCTATTCACAAAAATTCGGCACGGATTGGAATATGACCGCCTATACGGTGCGCACCAACAATCCGGATTTGGACGCTGAAACCATCAAAACCGTTGAAGTGGGCGTGCGCAAAAGCATCGCCGATAAATTTAACGGCAGCCTGACCGCCTATTATTCAGAGGCGGACGATCTGATCGAAAGCATCAAGGAGAGAAGAGAAGTCGGCGGCGCCGGCAGCCATGTTTACATGACCTATGAGTACCATGACAATATCGATCAGGCGACGATGAAGGGGGTCGAGTCGGAATTCAATTTTGATTTGGGTGCCAACCACCGTCTTTCGGGAGGCCTGACCTATATGGAGGCCAAAAACGAAGAGACCGACCAGAGACTCGAAAGAAGTCCTAACTGGCTCTATTTTCTCGCCTACAAATACAGCCGTCCATTCAATCAAAACAGGCTTTGGACCACCCTCAGGGGGCGCGGCCAGGACAGGTTCTATATCGGTGAATACAGCGTGGAAGAACCGCGGAAGGTATCCGGCTTTTACGTGGTCGATCTCTCCCTGGGAATCGACTGGGGCAAGCATTTCAGCCTGTTTGCCGATATCACCAACCTTCTTGACGAGGACTACCGGGAGTTTACCTACACCCGCTGGCAACCGGGGCGGATGTGGGTGATCGGCTGTGAAATTCGGATTTAACGACTTGAGCGGAGAGATAGGATGAAAATTGGAGCACTGCTGGCCCCCTTCGGGCCCGCCCGGGGAATCCTGGTCGGCACTTACGGACAAGCCTTTGAACAACTGAGAAAAGAGGGCCTGCCCCTTGAATTGCGTATCGACAACATGGTGAGCGCCGATCAGACCGCCACTGACCCGGATCCGGATTTCATGCAGTGGCTGCACAGCGACGCCGATGTGGTCCTGGCCCTCATACCGGCGGCCTATGAAGCAATCTTTACGCAATTGCAGGAGCTGAATCAAAAGACGGGCAAGCCGGTCATCGCCTTGAGTCCGGAGTGTGCGGCAGCGGCCGGCGGTATCGATGCGCAACATCTCAAAAGGATATGGGCCTATCAGAGCAACGGCGGCCTGGACAATATTAAAAACCTGCTGGGATTTGTAGCCCATATCACCGGATTCAGCCGACAGAGCGTGCCGCCGCCCAGCCAGATGCCCCATTGCGGGATCTACCACCCGGACAGCAAGAGCCCCTTTAATACGCTGGAGGCTTTCCTGGACTGGCGGCCGCTGCAAAGCGATACTCATACGGTGGGCCTGTTTTTTCCCCGTTCCTACTGGATCGACGGTTCTCTGGACGTGTTCGACGCGCTGATCAGGGAACTGGAGGGGCGCGGTGTCAATGTCATTGCCGTGTTCAACGACAAATTCAAAGGCGGAGGCGATGATGCCGCCATTGAAAAGTTCTTCATGCAAAACGGATCGGCCGTCGTGGACGCGGTGGTGTTCCAAGCCTATTTCTTTTTGAAATCGAGCCGGGAAAAAGCCGGTGCCGGTATCCACCAGGAGGCCTGCGATATCCTGAAACGACTGAATGTGCCCGCTCTTTTGATGATCAACAGCATGCAGACCGGACAAGAGTACGAAGAAAACCCGGAGGGGCTGACCGTACCCCAATACATCATCACCATCGCCCTGCCTGAATTTGACGGCATCTCCCAGCCGGTTCTACTAGGCGTTTCCGAAGGCCATATCGATGCGGCCACCGGCGCAAAGGTGCTTCGGCCGGTGCCCCTGGCAGAGCAAGTCGGTTACCTGGCCCGACGGGTGATCAAATGGTGCGTGCTGAGAAAAAAGCCGAACGCCGAGAAGAAGATCGCCGTCATCCTGCACAACTCCCCCTGCCGCAGCGGTGTGGAGGCCACCGTGGGGGCCGGCTTCGGCCTGGACACGCTGGAGAGCGTGGCGCTGCTGCTGCAACGCATGGCCGCAGAAGGCTACCATCTGGACTGGGTGCCCCAAAACGGCAAGGAGTTGATCGATACCATCCTGGAGAAAAAGGCCATCAGTGAATTTCGCTGGACGCCCCTTTCCGAAATCGTCCAAAAAGGCGGGGCGGCCGGGTTTGTGGCCCTGGACCAGTACAAAACCTGGCTTGAAGAGCTTCCCCAAGAATCCAGAGCCAAGGTGTTTGCAGGATGGGGCAATCCCTTTGAAGAAGATCTGCACAAGCTGGGTGAACTGGAACGCATGAGCCTGGCGTTGCACGAGGGCCGCATCACCATTTCCGGCCTGGTGCTGGGCAACGTCTTCATCGGCCTTCAGCCCAAGCGCGGATGTGCCGGCGCCCGGTGCGACGGCAGCGTCTGCAAAATCCTGCACGACCCTGAAGTGCCGCCGCCTCACCAGTACCTGGCCTTTTACAAATGGATCGAAAAGGATTTTCAGGCTGATGCCATGCTCCACGTGGGCACTCACGGCAACATCGAACTGCTGCCCGGCAAATCGGTCGGCCTGTCGCCCGCCTGCTTTTCCCATTTTGCTGTGGGCGCGCTGCCCCACCTCTACATCTACGTGGTGAGCAACCCCATGGAAGGGTCCATCGCCAAACGGCGCGGACTGGCGGTGATCGTCGACCATCTCCATCCGGTCATGGCTTCGGTCAAGCTTTACGGCCCCCTGGAAGAGCTGGAAGATCCGCTGGAAGAGTATGCCCGGGCCAAAGCATCCAATGAGAAGGGGCGCCTCAGAGAGCTGGAAACGATCATTACCGAAAAGGCCCGGCAGGCCGCCATCATTAAAGGGCCGGAGAGCTTTGACGATTTTCACGACTTTGTGGACTACCTGCACGGCCAGATGAACATGCTGCGCGAAACCATGTTCCGGGACGGACTGCACATCCTGGGACGCGCGCCCCGCGACGAACAGCTGGTCAACATGCTGGCCTCCATTCTGAGATTCGACCAGGGGCAGGTGCCGTCCCTCAGGCGCTGGATCATCGAATCCATCGGATTGATGTGGGACGATGTGCTGGAAAAGCCTGAACAGGTGGATCCCCGCCTTGGCCGCACCCATGCCCGGCTTTTGGAATCGGCCGATGATGCGGCCCAAGCGATCATCAGCGCCGCCGTTGAATGCGACGTGGACCAAAGCGAAGCGATCGTCATAAAGGCGGTTGAAAAGATAATGGACCAATTCGGTGTGGATCTTTCCGCCATGCCGCCGGAGCGCAAACAGGATCTGGCCGCTATCGTTCAATTCGGCCTGGGACTGATCCCGGAGATCGAAAAGACCACGGATGAAATGGATAACCTCATGCGTGGATTCAACGGCGCGTTTATCGAGCCGGGAGCCTCGGGCGCCCTGGCCAGGGGCAAGGTGGAGACCCTGCCCACCGGCCGAAACTTCTTTTCCATCGATCCCTACAAGATTCCCACGCCGGCCGCATGGGGCGTGGGCATCAAGCTGGCGGAAACGTTCTTCCACAAATATCTGCACGAACACGACGATTACCCGGAAACCATCGGTTTTGTCTTCCGTTTCTTCGACATCTTCCGCGCCGACGGAGAGCAACTGGCCCAGATGCTCTACACCCTGGGCGTGAAACCGTTCTGGGACGGCAGCCGCATCACCAGACTCGAGGTCATTCCCCTGGAAGCGCTCCAGCGGCCCCGGGTGGATATCACGGTCCAACTCTCGAACATGCTCAGGGACGGATGCCCGCGTGCGTTTGAACTGGTGGATGAGGCGGTCCAGCTGGTGGCCGATCTGGACGAACCGCCGGAGCTCAATTTCGTCCGCAAACATGTTCTGGAAAGATTGGCGCAGATGCCGGCGGATAAAGAGATAAAAATCAAAAAGCGCCTGGCCACCTTCCGGGTGTTCACTGCG
>JASFER010000105.1:0-19011 GCA_050124755.1 Desulfobacteraceae bacterium | reverse complement strand
CCTTGTAGGACGTCGGAATGGCGGCTTCCTCATCGCCGAACTGTTCTTTGGCCACTTGCTGAAACCAGTCATTGGCATGGTGCCAGTCGACTTCCAGCAGACTGCCCCGCAGCGGCAAAGGATCGCCACGATGGCCGACGGCCTGCATCAGGCCGGTGCCTTTAAAAGAGCGGAATTCATAGGCATGGGGAGCCAGTCCCTTGACCAGGTCCACTTTTTCCACGGCTTCGGAACCAAAGGTCTTGGCGGTGGCCATCTGGCCTTCGGCCAGCAGATCGCCATAACCTTCGCGCGCGCCGATTTTTTTGATGGTTGTGAGGATGGCCTCCTTGCTGCCGCGTTCCATGGCCACGCCGTCGGTGTCTTCGGCCTTGATCAGCTTGTCGTGGTAGAGTTCCATCAGCAGACCGATGCATGCCGATGTTTCGGTGCAGTCCATGCCCAGCTTGTTGACCAGCAGGGTGGCTTCCCAGAAAACATCCATGTCCAGGTTCCAGACCGCACCGGTGAAACCGCTGAACGGCTCGCAGGACGTGACGCCTTTACCCAATTCGGGGACGGATAAAAAGTTCATGCAACGGTTGGGGCAGCAAAAACAACCCACATTTTTTAACTGATTTTGCTCCACGTAGGCCGGGGCCGCATATTTTTCCAGGATCTCTTCCCAACACACATCTTCGAAGTAGCCCACCGGGAAAAACCCCATCTGGTACATCATATGTACCCCCCTGGAGACACCCCATTGAGAAAGCTCCTCATAGGCGGGGTGTTTGCGGATCTCATTGTTGATTTGAATAGACAGGTCCAGGAATTCCTGCGGTTGGGCGATTGAAATGCTGCCATTGCCCCTTACGGCGATGGCTTTAAGGTTTTTGGACCCCATTACGGCGCCCATACCCGTCCGACCGGCAGCGTCTCCGGTTTCAGTAAGAATGCAGGCAAAACGGACCAATTTTTCTCCGGCCGGTCCGATGCACACCACTTTGATCTCCGGGTCTCCCAGTTCCTGCTGGATCAGCTTCTGGGTTTCGAAGGTATCCTGACCCCAGAGTTGGCCGGCGTCGCGGATCTCCGCCTCTCCGTCCTTGATCCAGAGGTAGCATGGCTTTTCCGACTTGCCGGTGATCATGAGATGATCGTACCCGCAGTACTTGAGCTCCGGTCCCCAATAGGCCCCGAAGTTGGACTTGGCCCGCAACCCGCTCATAGGCGAAAGGGCGGTGACATCTACGCGTCCTGTACCCGGAAGGGCCGTACCGGACAGGGGGCCGGTGTTGAAGATCAGCGGATTGGATGGGTCGAACGCATCCGTGCCCGGTTTGTAGTGATCATAGATCAGGCGAACGCCCAAGCCGCGGCCGCCCAGGAATTGGTCCACATAGGGCTCGGTCGGCTCGGTGGTGATCTCGCCCGAACTCAAATCAATTTTAAGAATATTACCTGCCCATCCGTACATTTTTTAATCCCCACTATGTTATAGATGTTAATCTGAAACCACAAACCATGAACCATGAACCATGAACCAGAAACCAGTTTACTGACTCCCCAAAGCCTGTTTGACCAGTTGGGGTATGCATTCAGCGTTGGCAATCAGTTTCAGGTAGCTCTCCTTGCTGATCTCTTCGCAGGTAATCGCCCCTGTGGGGCATACCTTGGCACAGGTCGGATCGCCGTCACACAAGTCGCATTTGAGCACCCGGCCGTCCTGGCTGTCCACAAAAGTGGCGCCGAAGGGGCAGGCGAAGACACAACTGTAACAGCCGATGCAGCGGGTAGTGTCCACTTCCATGGCACCGGTTTCGTAATTGCGGAAGGTGGCTTGTTTGGGGCATGCCATTTCGCAGGCCGGCTCTTCGCAGCGCATGCAATTGATGGGTACGAAGATACCCTCCTGCTCCCACTTGACCACGTGCACCCGGCCCTTGGCCGGGCTGCAGACGTTTTCATGCTTTAAAGCACAGTAGCTTTCGCAGGAACGGCAACCCGTACATTTGCTGGCATCGATGATTAAGGTTTTATAGACCACCTTGTCCTCCGTTTATTTTGTTTGTTCCACCATATGACATTTTTCTAGAACGGCAGCAGGGCTACCGCCGCTTTTGCTTTGATCGCATCCGGCTGCTCTTTTTGTTCCAGCGCTGCACGTACCAATTGCCCTGCCAGTCGGCACTTGAAGGCGTTGTTGGCCGCATGGGCATCTATAATGGTGGCCGCCTGCACGATACCCTCCGCGTCCACCTGATATCGGTGCCAGCTCAGGCCCTGGGGGGTTTCCAAAGCCGCCCAGGTTGAATCGGCTTTGGTGACGGGAATGGTCCTCAGGGACGGACCGGCCAGCTTTTCCGGGGTGCTCAGGCTTTGCAGCGTCTCGGCCGCCTGGATGAGCTCTACGGCCAAGGCACAGAAGGCCGCCGCTACCGTATATACCGGCGGCGTTCCCACGGAGGCCGCCATTCGTCCGCGCTCCTCTTCGGCCAATGGGGTGACCGCCGCCTGACCGGCATTGAAACGCGCCAGGGGACCGACAAAGAACAGGCCCTCGGACCGCTCGATCCCCTGCCACTCTTTATCCTTGAAATAGGCAAAGGGTTGAAAGGTCCACTCTTCCTGTTGCAAGGCAATGATGTCGCCCAGCTGTTCGGTATTGAATTGTTGCGAGTCTCCCCCGCCGGCAGGGGTCAAGGCGGCCTTGCCGTCCGCCGCCAAACGCAGTCCCGCCATGGCCGGAATTTCGACATCCTTCCATTGCGAGAGAATGCCGCCGTCGGATAGAAATTGGGTGCGAACCAATTCGGCCAGCTCGCAGGCAAAAGGCAGCAGGGTATCGCTGATATCCGTCAAACGCTGGTAGTGCTCCTCTTTAAGAAAACGGCTGATGCCGCCGGCCACCGCTGTCAGTGGATGATCGTGCCGGCCGCCCAGGATATCTTCGGCCTCCTGGGAAAGCGCGGCATGGTGCATGATTCTATCGACCATCCGCTTCAACCCCTTGGTTTTGCCCGGGCTGCGGCGGAAGCCGTGGAAATCGGCAAGCGGGTCTTGAAGCGTTGACATCAGGAAGAAAAACTTGCGCAGATGAGCGGTGTAGTATTGGGCCTGCAGCAGCGCGGTGCGTGTGTTTTGCGCCAGGTCCGGTGGATCCGCCTGAAAGAGGCGGTCCAGTGCCAAGGCGGCGGTCAGGTGGTGGGACGGCCCAAGGATGGGCAGAATGCGAGGCAGTTCTTCCACCGGCCGCCCGCAGCAAATGGCCTCCACGGATCTGGGACTGGTGACCTGGTAGTATACCGCCAGGTGCGAATCATTGGCGTGCACCGTGATGCGGGACGGCGTGTCCTGCCATGGCAGCGGTTCAAGCGTGATTGTCTGCATACTTAATCCTTATCCAACAGCGCACATTGCGTCGCCGAGGTATAACGGTAAAAGGTTCCGCTTAAATCGATCAATTTGGCCGCCATCTGCTCGATTTCTTCCTGGTCCTCGGAATCGAAAGTGGAACTGACAGCTGAAACCATTTTGGCCCCCGGGTCGTAGACCGCCTCGGCTTTACCAAAGCAACCCCTGCAGGGCTGCCCCACACCCGTACAGAGGCCTCCGCAACCCTCGCGGGTTGATATTCCCAGGCAGACCAGCCCCTGCTCCAACAGGCAGCGGCCGCTCTCTTCGTACTTTTCATATGGACGGATGGCGGCCTTGAATTTCTTCTCCTCTTTGACCCGGCTGCAGCTGGCGCAAACCGCTTTGTCTCCTGCAAAGCAGGTCCCTTTGGGTGGGGCGATTCCGGCGGTAACGGCCTGGGCCACTGCAACAGGCAGCCGTGCCGCTGCGTAGGAAAGCTTGCTTTGGGAGCGGGGCCCGCAGGCCAGGGCTTGTATGCCTGCCCACAACAACGATTGGGTGGGCTGACAGCCGGGGATGACGTAGTCCACAGGCACAACCTGCTCCAGGGCCGCTACCCGTTTTTCCATTTGCGGCAGCATGGGGTGCTTGCCGGTATCCCCTTGGCCCGGAGCGGTGTTCAGCCCTTGGCGGCCGTCCTTTTTCAGGTTCGTGAGACTGGGCATACCGCCGAAGGCGGCGCAAGACCCGCAGGCCACCATGATTTCCGATTTGGCCCTGAGCCGTTCGGCCATGCGGCGCTGGTCCGCTGTGGTGACAGCGCCTGCAAAGAAGCAGACATCGACGGCATCCAGGCGATCCAGATCCGACGGCTCCGATCCCAGCAGGTAAGGCCAGAAGACAACGTCGATCCAGCGTGAAAGCGATTGGACCTGGTAGTGGATGTTCAAAATCGCATGCTCACACCCCCGGCAGCCGGAAGCGGCAAATATGGCGACCTTCTTTTTTTTCGGCGTCATGAATGCAAGCTCCTTTTCACACTTGGACATTCGACATTCCTTGTTCGTTATGCTGCGGTTCAACGGTTTCCTCCGCCTCTGCTGCTCCGGCAGCCGCCACGGCGGCTTTGCGGGGTTTGCGATAAGGTCCCAGGCTGCGGATGGTGTCGCAAAACGCGTTCATGATCCGGGCATAGGGGACCGAGTCCGAAGCGGCGATCCACTCCAGCCGGAAACGTTCCTTCTCCACCCCCAGTTCCGTCAGCAGCTTGCTGAGCAAGGGGGCGCGCCGCATGGCCTTGATGTTGCCGGAGATGTAATGGCAGTCCCCGGGAAAGCAGCCGGCCACCATCACCCCGTCGGCCCCGCTTTCAAAGGCTTTGATCACATAGCCGGGATCCACCATGCCGGAGCAGAACACCCGTACCACCCGTATGTTGTTTTGTTGGGTGAAGCGGGAGACACCGGCCGCATCGGCCGCCACATAGGAGCACCAGTTGCAGAGAAAAGCCACGATCTTGGGTTCGAATGTGCTCATGCCAAAATTCCTTCGATCTGCGCAAAGAGTTGATCCGGCGTGTAGTGCTGCACATGGATGGCCGCCACCGGGCAGGCGGCCGCGCAGGTGCCGCATCCCTGGCAAAGGGCTTCGTTGACCGAGGCCGTCTTGGCGGCTTCGTCAAAGGAGATGGCCGTGTAGGCGCACAGGCCCACGCAGGTTTTGCAGCCCGTGCACAGCCGGGTGTCCACCGATGCCACCGTGGGCTCCACCTCCACTTCGCCCTGTCCGAACAAAGCCAGCACTTCGGCCGCGGCGCCGGCGCCCTGGGCCACCGATTCGGGGATGTCTTTGGGCCCCTGGGCCGCGCCGGCCAGATAGATCCCTGAAAGGGCGGTTTCCACCGGTCCCAGTTTGGGATGCAGTTCGATGAAAAAGCCGTCCTTGTCCGTGGAGAGGTTCAAGGCCCGGGCGACATCCATATGACTATCCTGGGCCACCAGGCCGGTGGCCAGAACCACCAGGTCGGCCTCGATTTCCACCGGTCCGCCCGCCAGGCTGTTTTCGCCGCGCACCACCAGGCGACCGCCCTCTTGAAACACCTTGGCCACCCGGCCGCGGATATACTGGGCTTTCTCCTGCTCCATGCCGCGACGCAGGAACTCTTCATAGCCTTTGCCGCCGGTGCGGTTGTCGATGTAAAAGACATAGGCTTGGCCGTCATGGTTGTGGTGCTTGAAAATGCTCAACTGCTTGGCGGTGATCATGCAGCACACCTTGGAGCAGTATTCATTGCCTTTGGCCGGGTCCCGGGAGCCCACGCACTGGATGAAGACCACGCTCTGAGGTACTTTCCCGGTGCTGGGGCAGATCACCTGGCCCTTGGTGGGGCCCGAGGAGTTGCACATGCGTTCGAACTGCAGGTTGGTGATCACGTCGGGGTAGCGGCCGAACCCGTATTCCGGGTAGCGGCGGGCGTCGAAGATGTCAATGCCCGTGGCCACCACGATGGCGCCCACATCCAGTTCGCGGATGCGCTCTTTGGCGCTGAGGTCCACGGCCTGGGGGCCGCACTTGCGGACGCATTCGCCGCATTGGCAGCAGATGCTGCAGCTCAGGCAGCGCTCTCCTTCGGCCTGGGCCATCTCGGCCGTAAAGCCCAGCTCGACTTCCGCAAATCCCGCTCTGCGTTTTTCAACCGCCAAACTGGGCATGACCTGGGGCTCGATGGGCTTCGCACGTTGGCGTTCTTCTTCGGTGACCTCCTTATCCATGGGGGTTTCCCTGGGTTCCAGGGGGCGCAAACCGCCGTGGGCCAAATGGTGATGAATGGACTGTGCGGCTTGGCGACCGTGGGCCACCGCTTCCACGAAGCTGGCCGCACCCAGACTGCAATCGCCGCCGGCGAAAACATTGGGACGCGAGGTCGCCAGGGTATCCTTGTCGCTCTGGATCATGCTCCAGCGATCCAATTCCAGTCCGAAGTTTTTCAGCATCTCGGTATCGGCGGCCTGGCCGATGGCGGGGATGACATTGTCCACAGCCATGGTGGTTTCGGAACCCTCGACGGGCACCGGCCGCCGCCGGCCGGAGTCGTCGGGTTGCCCCAACTCCATCTGGATGTATTCCAGGGAGGTGAGCTTGCCGTCTTCACCGATGAGCCGCGTGGGGGCCGCCAGATAGTGCAGTTGGATGCCCTCGTGTTCAGCCTCCTCGATTTCCCAATCGGAGGCCGGCATTTCAGCCCGGGTCCGGCGGTAGAGGATGATCACCTCTTCGGCCCCCAGGCGCCAGCAGGTGCGGGCGCAGTCAATGGCCACGTTGCCGCCGCCGATGATGACCACCTTTTTTCCGAGGGCGACCGTTTCGCCCAGGGCGACCCGGCGCAACAGATCCACACCGCCGATCACGCCTTCCAGATCGTCACCCTCGGTCCGCAGGCCGGTGCTTTTGTGCAGGCCGGTGGCCACGAAGAAAGCCTTGAAACCTTCGCTTTCCAGGCTCTCGAAGGTGACATCGGTGCCGAAAGCGACGCCGGTTTTGATGGTTACGCCCAGGCCTTCGAGGTTTTTGATTTCGGCATTCAGGATGTCCCGCGGAAGGCGATAGTCGGGAATTCCCACGGCCAGCATGCCGCCGGCCACCGGGAGTTTTTCAAAGACCGTTACCGGGTAGCCTTCCAGGGCCAGGTAGTAGGCGGCGGAAAGACCGGCCGGGCCGGAGCCCACGACGGCCACTTTCTCCTGGCGGGGTTCCTTTTGGGGCGGATGACTGAATGCACCCTTTTGCAGCTCGCGGTCCCCCAGAAAGCGTTTGGTGTAGCAAATGGACAGGGGCTTATCGATCTGGCCGCGCTTGCAGGCTGTTTCGCAGGGATGAAAGCAGATGCGGCCGCAGATGGCGGCAAAAGGCATCTTCTCGCGCACCAGCGCCAGGGCTTCGTCGAATTTGCCCAGGCCGGCCAGGTTCATGTACCCGCAGACATTGACACCGGCCGGGCAGGCGTTTTCACACGGCGGTTGGCCGGCGCGCATGATGGCGTAAGTGTTGGGGATCGCCTGGGGAAAGGGCCGGCTGATGGGATGCCGGGTGGTCATCCCGCATTCGAATCGGCTGGGAACGTTGATGGGGCAGACCTCCTGGCAGTCGCCGCAGCCGGTGCACTTCTCCTCGCTCACATAGCGCGGCTTCTGCCGCACGGAGACATTGAAGTTGCCCACGAAACCGCTGACGCCCGCCACCTCGGATTTGGTCAGGATTTCGATGTTGGGATGGCGGCCCACTTCGCTGGTTTTGGGGGTCAGGGTGCAGCCGGCGCAGTCCAGGGTCGGAAAGGTTTTGTCGAACTGGGCCATGCGGCCGCCGATGATCTCCTCCTTTTCCACCAGGTAGACTTGGTAGCCTGCTTTGGCGATTTTCAACGCGGCGGTGATGCCGGCGATGCCGCCGCCCACCACCAGGGTCTTGGGGTTGACCGGTTTTCGGCTGCCTTGCAGGGGTTTGTGATAGGCTACCCGGGTGATGCCGCCCCGGATCAGATCCTTGGCTTTGCGCGTGGCCAGATCGGGGTTGTCCGTGATCCAGGAGCAGTGCTCGCGGATATTGACCATTTCGAACATGTACTGGTTCATGCCCGCCGCCGTTACGGCGCCGCGGAAGGTGGGCTCGTGCATTTTTGGCGAGCAGGAGGCCTCCACCACGCATTCCAGTCCCATCTCCTTGATATCGTCCCGGATCAGCTTCTGGCCGGGTTCGCTGCACATATACTTGTAGTGCCGGCAGACGGCCACGTCCTTGCATTCAGCGCCAATCTCCTCGGCAATTTTGGACACATCCACAGTACCGCCGATGTTGGTGCCGCAGTGGCAAATATAGACTCCGATTCGTTTCATTGAAGCACACCCTTTGATTGAAGCATTTGTCTGGGGCTGGTCAGATGGCGGCCCAGGCCCAGCGCCTTGTAGGAGATACCGAAGGCCAGTCCCATCAGCTGGGTAAAATAGACGATGGGCAGATGGTATTGCGTGTCGTGACGTTTACCGATCTGGGTCTGGCGCATATCCAGGTTGGCGTGGCACAACTGGCAGGCCACCACCAGGGCGTCGGCCTGGCGGTAGACCGCCTCCCGGATGATGCGTCCGCTCAGTTCGCACACGGTGTCGGCCTTGCTGACCGCCAGGCTGGCGCCGCAGCATTCGGTCTTGAAGTCCCAGGGCAGGACCTCGGCCCCCAACGCCTCCAGGAGCTGATCCATGGAAACCGGATTTTCCGGATCGTCATACTGGGTCACGGCGGCCGGTTTGACCAGGTAGCATCCGTAGTAGGTCAGCACCTTCATCCCCTGCAGCGGTTTTTGAACTTTGGCGCCGATGGTTTCCAGGCCGACGGTGTAACGCAGAAAACCCAGCAGGCTGTGGACTTTCAAATTGTCGTCCAGTTCGGCGCCAATGGCCTCCTGGACCTCCTCCCGGGTCCGGGCGGTTGCCTGGGTCTCCTGCTGGGCGCTGAGCAGCCGGCGGAAACAGAACGGACAGGGAATCACCATCTCTTCCACTTGCTGGCCGCGCGCCAGGGCCAGGTTGTAGGCCGCCAGCGAGGTGGAGAGCAGGCGGTCCATCTTCAAGGCCGGCGAACTGCCGCAGCAGGCCCATCCGGGCACCTCTTCCAGGGAGACACCCAGGTGGTCGCAAACTGTGCGGACCGACAGATCAAAGGCTTTGGCCGTCTCTTCCAATGAGCACCCGGGGTAGTAGCTGACTTTCATGAGATTATGCTTTCTGTTTTTTATGCTGCCGGATGGTTTGAAATATTCGGCTCACCTGGCGGTCACGGCGGCCTTTGCGAAGCATGGCAAGCGGTGAGATCACACCCTTTTGCACCATTCTGGCACCGATGGCCGCGTCGGCAAAAGGACGCCACATGCGCAGATTGAAGGCCGCCACCGTGTTGATTTCCCGCACCCGGCCGTTCTTTTCCACCGATTTGAGAAAAAGTTCCTCGAAAAGGTGAATGCCCGGTTCGCTGGCTTCGATGCCCTGTTCGGCGGCCATTTCGCACAGGGTGGTGGCCACGGCGTACATGTTGATCTCCACCGGACAGCGGGTGGCGCACGTGCCGCAGCTGACGCAATACCACCAGGTGGGGTCCTTTAAGGCTTGCTCCTGCATCCCGCTGAGAATCCGGGCGATGAGGCGGCGGGGACCGCCCACGGTTTCCGAGGTGATGGGACAGCTGCCGCTGCACTTGCCGCACTGCAGGCATTGCAGCAGATTCTGGCCGCTTCTTTCCATCACCTGGTCCAGAAAGGCTTTCTCTTCGATTTGACCTTTTAGACGAAACATGGCTCGACCTAACATGGGGTTGGTGTAAAAGTTCGGGTCGTTTTGACCGCTTCGCGCATGCGGCGCTGGTGAACGACATCTTGGGCCGAGCCGTAGCTCAGCGCGCCCGTGGGGCAGGCCAGTGCGCAGGCCGGGGACAAGCCGGCATCCACGCGCTGGCGGCATCCGTCGCATTTTGCGATTTTACCGTTGGCCGGATTCAGTTGGGGATGGCCGAAAGGGCATGCCGCGGCGCAGGTTTGGCAACCGATACACAATTCCAAATCCGAAAAAACCAGGCCGTCGTCGCGTTTTTGCATGGCCCCCGTGGGGCAGGCCAACACACAGGCCGGCCGGTCGCAGTGATAACAGGTGGCCGGACAGTGTTGGGTGATCAGGCCGTCTTCGGTTTCCAAGGGGCCGGTCTGAATCGCGGCAATGGGCCGGGGACCGGCGGGAAGATCATGTTCCTGTTTGCATGCCGCCATGCAGGTTTGGCAGCCGATACAGTCCGACGCCTCGATCATCAGGGCACTCTGTTTGAGTTTGGATTCGGCTTTGATCGTCATCATTCAATCGCTTTCAATCTTTGGCGGGCTTCTTCCGGGTCCTGGCCTTTGCGGTAAACCAGTACACGATCGGCCTGCATGCGTCGCGGCGACCAGACCATCCGGGGCGGTACCATGCGGCTGATGGCCGCGGTGGCCTCGATGATCTCATCCTCCGAGGCCAGCAGGACGGTCTCGCCGTTTTCGATATCCAAGGCCCGGGCGGTCAGCGGATGGATGCGAAGGCCCATCTCATCCTCCAGTTCCCTGGTCCAGGGCCACCAGCGCGAGGCATCACCGGAGTGGGTCGCCGTTCGGGTGGACAGAAATCCAAGGGGGTAGGCCGATAAATCGGCGGCGTCCGGCCGGAGGGCCGCTGCATCCGGGGCCGGTAGCAGCGCGGCATGCGGTTGTGAAGCTTGCAAAGCCTCGCGGCGCCAGTAAACCAATGGGTCCGCTTTTTCGATCTGATCCATCTGCAGCCCTTCGGTCAGGGGATTGCTTTGAAACAACCATTGGTAGAAGGCCTTCAAGTCTGCAAGATCATTCGCCTTTTTCCATGGGAAGGAATCCTCCCATCCAAAGCGTTGGGCCAGCCGCATCCAGAATCCCAGCCCCGTGCGGCAGGCATCATTGGCCTTGAGCACCCTGGGGCTCCACTGCACGGCACCGTCGTCGGAGAAGCTGATATTATCCCTTTCCGCCCATGCCGTTGCCGGAAAGACCATATGGGCAAGTTGGCGCGTACGATTGGGAAAACTGCCGAAGTAGACCGTCAGGTCCATTTGATTGACCCGTTTGCGCAGGGGCGCCAGAAAATCGTCCAGGCAATCCCCCGAACCGATGAGGGCTTTGACCTCCATCTTATCCAATGCATCGGACCCCGGACGGTTCGGTTGGTATGGAAAAGCGATACTGTCGCAGCTTGAAACAGCCGGTTGCAATTCTTCCAGGCCGGCTGTGGGATCGAGTCGGGGTCTCCCCGATTCCAGGGGATACCATCCACCGCCGACCCTTTCATGCCATCCCGTTGCCTGGGACATGGTCAGCCAGATGCCGTAATGCTGAGCGAAAGCCAGGCGTTTGCCTGTGATCAGTGTGGCCGGTTGACGGCGACCCATGGCACGGGCCATGGCGCGGATCTTTTCCAGACTCACGCCGATGGCCGCGGCCAGGCTTTCGAAGGGCAAGGTCCCGTATGTCTGCGTCCACTTCTCAAAATCTTTAAATGTTGTTTTGGCCTTGGTGCTGTCGATCAGCTGCTCCTCCAGCAGAACCTTCATCAATGCCAATCCCAGGTTGTTGCCCTGGTTGGGATCGATCAGCACGGCCATGTCGGCTTTGGCCAGCGTGGTGGTAAATCGCGAGTCGACGGCGATAATCTTCGTACCCCCACGCCGGGCATTGAGCACCCGCTGAAAAGCCACCGGATGAGTGGCGGCCAAATCGGCTTCAATCAGCACCAGACAGCCGCTTCGGGACCATTGGGTGCTGTCCAAGGTCGGATGCCGCAGCTCGGCCGGTAGAGCGGCGTTCGCAGCCTCCTGCAAGGGATGGTAGACATGGGGGGTTCCCCAGAGGCGGGCAAAACGCTGGGCCCCCAGGTGGAAGTCCAGGCCGGCCTGGGGGTCGCAGCCGATGACCAAAGCTTCGGCGCCGTGTTGCTCTTTGACACGGCGCAGACGTTCGGCCAGCAGATCGATCCCTTTTTCCCAGTTGTCGAAGGCCTCAAAAGGTCCGCTCAATCTGCTGCGCGTGCCGGGCAGGGTGATGCGTTCGTCCGCCGTAAGTCCCTGTATAAAGGCAATCCCTTTGGCACACAGGCGCCCCTTGTTGATGGGATGGTGTTCATTTCCCTGAATATCAACGATACGTTCATCTTTAACATGGGCCAGGAGCCCGCAACCTACGGTGCATTCCTGGCAACAGACGGCCTTGACCTGGTCGTAATCTTTGCGTGAACCAGGCTTGCGCCTTAGCGAAATGGTATCGAGCATGCTAACCCCGGCTCTTAAAAATCTGGGAAATTGGATAAAATCATCACCCCACGCATGGGGGCGCATAGCACTGGGAGAACAAGAACGTCAAGCCCCCGCTATCATCACTGCACGCATGGGTGCGCATAAGTCAAAATTAGTTTGAGCAATGTCCATGCCACAAAAATCGACCGCTTTTTTTTACGGGAAAAAGTCTCTAATGCGCTTTATTTATTATTGTTTTTTTATTTAAACAATAGCCTTCCAACCTGCCTGTAAAGGGAAAAAAAGCCCCACTGACCATAGGTTGTGTGTACATAATACCCCGTTAATCTGTTAAAAACCCTGAGTGGGGTCGAATGGGGTAAAATTGGATCACGGATATGCGCACAGGAGGCCAAAACAGTCATGGGCCAACCCCGTCCATCTTCGCAGCGCCCTATAACTCCATAGCTTAATAGCAAAATTTGATTGTCGAAATGGATTGTACGATTTGTATTAATAAATGGTGTAACTTTTGCAATAGCGTTGCTGAAACACAAAACACCCCTTAAGTAAGCCACATTTTGATCGATAAGGAGCAGCATTTGGCGGCATGTCACAATAACCGTTCACCCGATGTCGATTACCTGAGAATCTCTATCACCGATCGGTGCAACCAGCGTTGCGTTTACTGTATACCCCATGGTGTTGAGCGGTTTTTCAAACATTCCGAGATCCTCAGTTATGAAGAAATCCTGACCATTGTCGGCGCAGCCGTCAAAACAGGATTTCGCAAATTTCGTCTGACCGGCGGCGAACCATTGGTGCGCAGAGGCATTTGCGGGCTGGTCGGCAAAATGGTCGCCATGAAAGGTGTTGAAGAAGTGGTGCTCACCACCAACGGCGTACTGCTGGAAGAGATGGCCCAAGCCCTGTATGCCGCCGGACTCAGGCGTCTGAATATCAGTCTGGACACTTTGAATCCCTTGAAGTTCCGGAAAATTACCAGAAGAGACCATTTCCAGCAGGTCCTGGGGGGGATCCGAAGGGCCCGCAGGGTTGGGTTCGATCCTATCAAAATTAATATGGTCGTTATTCGCGGCGTGAACGACGACGAATTGGAAGACTTTGCAAGATGGGCGATTCAAGAAGCACTGGCGGTGCGTTTTATCGAATTCATGCCCATCGGATGCCGCCATCTATGGGATGAGGGTAAATTGGTGACAATTGACGAAATACGCCATCGTTTGGAGCGCTTGACCACTTTGCAGCCCATGGGCCGCAGCGCATTCGACGGTCCGGCCCAGCGCTATCGACTGGGGTCGGGCAAAGGGGAAATCGGTTTGATCGGCGCCGTCAGTCACCATTTTTGCCATTCCTGCAATCGACTGCGGCTTACACCGGAAGGGAAATTGCGCCCGTGCCTGCTCAGGGATGAGGAGATCGACATCAAAAGCCCGTTGCGGGACGGATGCGGTGAAGCAAAACTGATTGATCTGATTCAAACGGCGGTCGGGGCCAAGATCAATCAATACCCGCCTGACCTGGTTTTTGAACAGGGGGCGCAACGCGGCATGTCCCGCATAGGAGGTTAATCTATAGGTAAAGGGGGTTGGTAATTCGCGCATTGGCAAGGATTTTATTTTGCTAGACGGTTCTATCAGGAGCCAATGTAAATTGTTTTCGCTAATCGGAAGGAGGTACGAATGACGACGGCATTATTGGTATTAATTGCGATTATGTGGCTGCCGGTGGCCTTACTGAATCTCGGCAAAGGGGAGGCCAAAGGAACCGGAGTTGCAACCGGCATTGTCGGTGCTGTGGTGGTGCTGGGTGCGATTATCCAGACGGCAGTGTTCAAAGATGGATTTACAGGGGGGCTGCTTTTTGCCCACGGTATTCTTTACTGCTGTGTCTCTTATGCTTTGCTGACCGGACTTGAGGACCTGCGGTCGGTGGGGAATGTCAGCCTGACGGTGGCGCTGATTTCCACCATCTATATGCTGCTGTTTTTCACCGGCGGTCCCGTACTCGCAGACGGTTCCCAGCTTGTCGGCAAAAGCATGTATCTGGCATTGGCCTGCCTGGGTTATGCCATCCTGACCTTTGAGGTCTGGCTGGCTTTCCACGGTAAGTTGGGCGCCGGTATTGTGGCCTGGTCCCTGATCATATGGGTTCCCATAGGGCTCTGGATCCCGGCCTTCTGGCTGATGGCCGCCGGTACATTGCCCTTTTAAACCCATGTCACCCTAACATCCTGACAAAGGGTTGTTCACCATTCGCTTTGACGGCCCGGATTATGGAAACCCAATAATCCGGGCTATCCCTTCCAGAGTGCTTGAAGGGGTTTCAAAGCCTGGTTTTCAGCGGAGCTGACATGCAACAACAAGAGATATACATAGGCTTTCCGCCCCTGCCGGATAAGCAGGCCATCATTGACGCCCTGCTCAATGATCCTCCGGAAGTGCGCTGGCGTACGGTTAGACAGTTATTTCAGATCAAAGATATTCAGGCGCGCGAGGATCTCATTCAATCGCTGCAGCCCCATCTGAAGGCAGCCGATCATTGGTGCCTCCAATATCGATTGCATTTGGCGCTGCAGGCCCTTCACCGCCCCCTGAATATCCCCGGATATCAATTGGTAAAAGGCAAAGGCGCCTTTAAGGTATCATCCACCGAACCATTGGAAGAACAGATAGATCCCACCCCCTTTAAAAGCCCGCTTTTTCCGGTTGTCGATTTCCATATCCATCCTAAGACACCGGATTTGAAGTTTTTTGCGGATATGCATGCGGCCGGCGTGACCCATGGTGTCATCCTGGCAACGGATACCGATCCCGAGGATGTTGAGCGCCCCCAAGTGCGCGAACAACTCAAAACAGCTTTCCACCGGTCCCAGGCATCCGGCCGGCTGGACTTTGAGAAACTGCTGAGACATATCAAAAAGAGTTTGTACTCACCCACCCATGTCACCAATCAGGATGTGGCCGATTGGGTAAGGGATTATCCCGATATTTTAATCGGATTCGGTTCGGTGGATCTATCCAAGGACCAAGCCTATGTCCGGCGAACATTGGACGAGATCGCGCGACTCAAGCTCAAGGGCCTGAAATTCCTTCCCCATTCCCAATTCTTCAACCCGGCTGATAATCAACACATGCCCATGATTTTCGAGTATTGCCGACAAACCGGCTCCATTATCCTCTCCCATACAGGTTGCGGCCCGGGACCGTTTGAAATCATCGAACTGAGCCAGAATGCCCATCCATCCCTGTGGGAGCGTTGGCTCAAAAAGTATCCCCAGGTTCCCCTGGTATTGGCCCATGCCGGGGCTTACAGCACTGAAGTGCCGGGCATATGGCTCTTTGATGCCCTGCAATTGGGCAAAACCTTTCCAAATGTCTACATCGATCTGGCGGCGGTGGACTGGTTGCTGGACCGGGAGATGGTGATTAAAGAAATCCGCAAAACCATTGGCTTTAACCGTGTTCTTTTTGCAACGGATTATCCCTTGCCGTTGTCAGCAGGGGTCAATTGGGGCTATATCGTTGCAAAAATCAAGGCAAACGCTAATTTGACGCCCAAGGAGAAACATAAGATTCTGGGTAAAAATGCCGCCAAGCTGCTAAAATTGGAATGACCCACTTGGAAGCCATACGTGATCAGTTCGCCCAATGGGTTCAAGGGCCGGAAGATCGGATCGAACTGGTTGAAGCCGCGCTGTTGATTGCGCGCACGGCCTATCCGGACATTAAAAGTTCGGACTATACAAGGCTTTTGGAGGCATGGGGCCGGCGGTTGCGAAAGCAAACCGCTCCTTATTCGTCCGCCGGTGATATTCTACGGGAGCTGAACCGCATGATGTTTACACAGGAGGGATTCAAAGGCGACGCTGACAACTACTACGACCCGCAAAACAGTTTCCTGAATCGGGTTCTGGAACGCAAAAAGGGAATCCCCATAACCCTCTCTCTGGTTTACAGCGAAGTGGGAGGCCTCGCCGGATTCCCGGTGCAGGGGATTGCTCTGCCGGGCCATTTTATTGTAGGCTTATTTCATGAAGCCGGCACCTTGTATATTGATCCATTCAACCAGGGAGAGGTCCTGGCGGAAAGGGAGTGCCGCAAAATGATTGAAGTGCGTTTCGGCCGGCAGGCGGCTGCGGACGCAAGTTGGCGAAAGCCGGCCGGTAAAAAGACGATCCTCAAGAGGATGCTGAGAAATCTCAAGGCCATTTATCACCATTCCGGTCGTGACCTGCAAACGTTGGAAATGATTCAGTGGATTTTGGCCATCGATCCGGATGCGCCGGCGGAATTGAAGCAGCGGGGGCTGCTCTACGAGGCCATGGGCAATTTTGCCTCTGCCGTGCTGGATTTTAAGCACTATCTTGAGGTAGCGCCCTCTGCGGAAGATGAACAGATCATCAAACGCAAGATCACTTTGCTGGACGGTTCCCGGCAGAAGATGCACTGATAATAAGGGAGAGGTCATGGAGGAACATGAGATAAAGCGCATCGAGCAGTCCAATGCCATCGTCGAGGTGGCTGTGGAGATGGGGCTCCGGTTGCGAGCCAATTTGGGGCCCTGTTTCCGGACTGAACGGCATGCCGGCGAAGATGAGCCCTCTTTGTTTTTCAACGTCGCCAAAAATACCTTCTTGTGCAGGAGATGCCCGGATGTCGGAGGCGGCGTTATCGATTTTGTCTGTCAGTACAAAGGCTGGGAGCGTCAAAAAGCCATTGAATGGCTCGCTCATCGGATTGAATTCGATCAGCAGACGCGTCAAATGTATTACACCAAAGGCAAGAAAAAAGGATAGAGAAACAACCCATGGGTGCTGACCAAAAAAAGACAAAGCCCCCGACGCGCAAACGGATTACCGCGTGTCAGCGGGAAAAGATCAATGCCATCGTGGCTGAAGCCGAAGACACACCGCCAAAGCAGGCGACCCCGACGGAGCAGTTCGACCGGCTGAAGCAGGATTTGGAGGAATCCGAACACAAGCGCCTTCAACTGGCCGAAGCATTGCACACATCCAGAGACACCTTGCGCAAAATCAGGGGGCTGCCCGGCGATGATGAAGAGCGCGCCCTGCCCTTCGGCGTGTACGTTCGAAGCGGGCGCAGGACCCCCGAGGGCGACACCGCCATCATCCGCCATCACGGCCGCTTGTACGAGGCCAGGATCATCGAACCCGAAGAATATGAAACCCCCGGCCCCAAAGGCGCCACGTTTCATGCCCTGCGCCAACAAAGTATAGAGAAAGATGCCGCCCGCCACGGGTACAAACCGGGCGAACTCCTGCTGCTCAACAATGATCTGCATATTGTGGAGGCCCGGGGGTTCGAGCTGATCTGCGGCAGTCTGGCCACCGTGGAACAGGTGCTCAGCGACCAGAAGATGCTGGTCCGCACGGTGGGCGATGAGACCATTCTCGTGACCCGTGCGGAACCGATGAAAAAAGTCAGCATCGTCGTCGGGGACAACGTGGAGTACGATGCGGAATCCTTGTTTGTGTATAGCCTGCTGCCCAAGAGCGGGGTTGACCGCCTGGTTCTGGAAAAGGTGCCCGATGTCAGCTACGGCGATATCGGCGGTCTGGCCGAGGCCATTGGCCAGATCCGCGATGCCATTGAACTGCCTCATATTTACCCGGAATATTTCCGGGAGCATCACCTGATTCCGCCCAAGGGGATTCTGTTGTACGGGCCGCCGGGATGCGGCAAAACCCTGATCGCCAAAGCCGTGGCCAACAGCCTGGCCAAAAGCATTCAGGAAAAGACCGGGGAAAAAGGCGAAAGCTACTTTCTGAACGTCAAGGGGCCCGAGCTGTTGAACAAATATGTGGGGGCAACAGAGCAGGCCATCCGCGATCTGTTCACCAGGGCGCGCAACCAGGCCTCCTACCGGACGCCGGTGGTGATCTTTTTTGACGAAATGGATGCCATGTTCCGGGTCCGCGGATCGGGCATTTCCTCCGACATGGAAGCCACCATCGTACCGCAGTTTCTGTCCGAACTGGACGGCCTGCAGGCCCTTGAAAACGTGGTGGTCATTGGCGCCACCAACCGCGAGGATCTGATTGATCCGGCCATATTGCGACCGGGCCGCCTGGATCGGAAAATTCGAATCCCCAGGCCCGATCGGCAGGCGGCTGCCGAAATTTTCTCCAAATACCTGACCCCTGACCTGCCCCTTGAATCCTGCCATGTGGACACATTGGGAAGTCCCCAAAAAGCCGTCCGCTGGATGATCGACCAGGCGGTTGAGGCGTTGTACAGCCCCGCGCCTGAAAATGAGCTGCTTGAAATTACATTTGCCGACGGAAACCGCAAGATTTTATATACCAAGGACCTTTGCAGCGGCGCGATCATTGAAAATATCGTCAACCGGGCCAAGTATATGGCCGTCAAAGCGCTGATCAACAAGGGTCGCAAAGGCATCACCATGGACCACATTATACAGGCCTTGCGGGCCGAATTTGAAGAAAACGAGGAGCTGCCCAGCAGTTCCAATCCGGCCGAATGGTATCGCATCATCGGCAAGGGCTCTGAACGGGTCATCCGGATTCGGTCCCTGCTGGAAAATAGAGACAAGCCCGGCCGGAAAGAAAAAAAACGACGTGAGATCGATGCTCCGGATATGCTGAAGTAGGTTTGCGAACCTGTAACCTAAAATAAGGTTCAGTGTTTCTTTAAGAGGCGATGGCGTATGAAAGGATAGTTTAAAGTGTAAAGTGTAAAGTTTAAAGTTGAGGATTGGGATCGATTTAAGAAAACGCGGTTATCTTAAAAGCTTAAGCGGGCGGGGTTTATCCCCATAAGCGCTTGATTAAGAATAATGATAAGC
>JASFER010000104.1:0-19143 GCA_050124755.1 Desulfobacteraceae bacterium | reverse complement strand
GGATCAATCGATGCGGACAATCTTTACGCTGTGCCCGATCCAATCAGGGGGCAGATAGACTCTGCCGCTGTTGCCGCTGGCTTTTACTATTTTCTCGATCAATTCCTCGCCGTGAATCTCAAATTTAACCTTTTTTCTCTCACCCGATTCAATAGCGACAGCGTTGCCGGTTGCATCATTTGTTTTGATTTTGTCCGACACTTTGTCAATTCCTTTCCCGCCAACATGCTTTTGGACGCCCATTTGGGATGATTATGGCTGCCCAGCCCGGAGGTTTGGTATTCGGCGTCAATGGATCTCATTTCTTTTTTCCCACATTGAATTCAAACGGGCATAGCTAAAATTTAGCTAAATATAGCACCGGCCCCATGGCCGGTCAAGGTGTATGGGGTGATGATAGCCCTCGACTTTTTCAGCCATAGGGGTATAATTTAGCATATGATAACGGCTGTGCATGGCCAAAATCATCACTCGCATGACAATGATCCGGAACCATGCGTGCTGACCGGGTGCATGGCGCCCGGTTTGAAAACAACCCATCAAGAAGAGGGGGGCCCATGAAGCTAAAGCAGATAAATATCTCTCTGGAGAATCGGCATGGTCGACTTTATGAAGTATCGCGGGCACTTGGAGAGCTGGGGATCAACATCCGCGCTTTGAACCTGGTGGATTCCGGTGCGTTCGGGCAACTGCGTATTCTGGTTTCGGATTGGATGGCGGCACGGCGCTATTTGATGGAAAAACACCTGCCTGCGAAAATTGATGATGTGGTGGCGGTGGAGATCGAGGACCGGCCGGGCAGCCTGGCCGATATGCTGGAGCACCTGTACCACACGGATATCAATGTCCAATACTCTTATGCTTATGCCGGCGGGACAGGCGGCAAGGCCATCATGATTTTCAACTTCAACGACAACGACCGGGCCGTGAAAATGCTTAAAGAGAAGCATTACAGGATCATGAATGCTGAAGACTTTGGTATCATCGAATCGGAAACCTGATCCATTCAGCCTTTTTCCATATCCCAAGCCGAAAACGGGCATGTCGCCGTTTGAGAGCCGATCGACAACCCGAACCGTGTTCAAATCTTTTCTGCAATAAGGGAGGGGACCAATGATAGAAAAAAATGAATTCAACCCCCAGTCATTTGCCGTCATCGGCGCCGGGGCGGTGGGATGCATTGTGGCCGCCTTTCTCGCTAAAATGAATTACAAGGTGACCTTGTGCGACGTTGTGCCGGAGTTGATTGCGCCGGCGGTGTCACGGGGTATCATCGTGGAAGGCGCTGAAACCCTGGAGCACAAGGTCACACGGACCATCGCAACAGTGGATGATCTGGCTGATGATGTACCCGATGTGATTTTCATCTGCGTCAAAGCCAATGCCACCCCGCTCATTGCATCGGCCATAGAACCCTTTGTCAAACAAGGCGCCTATGCCATCAGCTGGCAAAACGGCATCGATACCGAACTGGAACTTTCCAAAATTCTAGGCAAAGCGCGTGTCATGCGGGCGGTGGTCAATTTCGGGTGCGGTCTGAAAGGTCCCTGCCATGTCATCATGCCCTTTCACCACCCCCCCCACTACATACAAGAACTGGACCCCAATTCGCGGTCTGCCGCAGAAGCCGTAAGCCGGGCGCTCAGCGAATCAGGCCTGCAGACCGAAAGAACCGATGACATTGTCTCCATGGTATGGCGAAAATCGATCATGAATGCCGCCATGAACCCGGTGTGTGCGGTAACCGGCCTGACCATGGCCAAAGCCATGAACGATCCGCTGGTATTCGAGCTGATCGACGCCCTGACCATTGAGTGTACACGGGTGGCGCGAGTCAACGAAATATCCCTGGGCTGGGATTACTATCCCTATGCCATGGCGTACCTCCGATCGGCCGGGGACCATAAGCCGTCCATGCTCATGGATATTCTCAACAATCGCCGTACCGAAGTGGACTACATGAACGGCAAGATGATCGCATACGGTCATCAAGCGGGTGTCCCGACACCCTATAACCATATGATCAGGGGGCTTGTTAAAGCCATCGAACCTAGTTAATAGTTCAACGATCCTTAACTCCCTCCCCCTTGACGGGGGAGGGCCGGGGTGGGGGTGAAGGATATCAGGCCATTATCCCCAACTAATCCTCAACGAACGGAATGCAATCGCGTATGGTGAATGAACGGCCCCTCTATATCGGCGTCGATGTGGGCGCATCGCGAACCAAGGTGGCGGTTCTCGATGCCGGATCCAACCTGGTCGGTCGCAGTGTGGCCAAATCCGGCATCGATTTCGCAGCGACGGCCTCGCGCTGCCGCGACGAAGCCCTGGAAATGTCTGGGGCCGGGGCATCCGACATCGTCAGTGTCACATCCACGGGATACGGCCGCCATAACGTGACCTTTGCCCGCAACACGCGCACGGAGATCGCCTGCCACGGCAAGGGCTGTTATCATTATTTTCCAATAGCGCAGTCCATCATCGACATCGGCGGGCAAGACAATAAAATTATCAAGCTGGATGCCAACGGCCGGCGTTCCAGCTTTAAAATGAATCGCAAATGCGCCGCCGGGACCGGCGCTTTTCTCGAAGAGATGGCCATGCGGCTGGATACCCCCCTGGCGCAGATGGATCAACTGGCCGCGCAAGCCCGGGGAATGGTAAAGCTGGGCAGCTATTGTACAGTGTTTTCGGCAACCGAAGTACTGACCCATATCCGCAAGGGGGAAAAATTACCGGACATTGTCAAAGGGCTGTTCTACTCCATGATCAAACGGGTGGTCGAGATGGACGCCCTTACCGACACCGTGGTGATGACCGGCGGTGTTGTCGCCCACAATCCATACATGGTGGTCTTTGCACAGGAAATTCTCGGCCTGCCGATCCGCACCCCGGAATTTCCGCAATTCACCGGAGCGGTGGGAGCCGCCTTGTTTGCCATGGCGGACGCCCAAAACGCATCTTAAAGAGGGAACCATGACCCCAACGCAACGCTTCAAGATCAAACCCATCAAAGCCGCCAAAACACTGGCTAAAATAATGGCGGACTATTTTTACGAATTGGACCATGCCGCCAAATCCGGACAAAAAAAGGTGGCGTGGTGCACCAGCGTCGGCCCTGCCGAGCTGCTAAGGGCCATGGGCTTTCTTGTTTACTTCCCTGAAAACCACAGCGCCATGCTGGGAGCCACACGCATGGCCACCGAACTGATACCCCATGCCAATGCCCTGGGCTACTCTCCTGATATCTGTTCCTATTTAACAGCCGATGTCGGCGCCTGGGTCAAAGGGGTGACCCCTTTGTCAAAGGTTTATCCGGGCATTGATAAACCGCCCCGCCCGGATGTGCTGGTATTTAACACCAACCAATGCCGGGACGTGAAGGACTGGTTCGCCTGGTACGCCCGGGAGCTGAAGGTCCCCTTGCTGGGTGTGCACTCCCATCGCAGTCTCTCCCAAATCACCCCCGGTCATCTGACTTCCATAGCCGATCAGATCAAAGCGCTGGTGGAACCGCTGGCCGACATTTCCGGCCGGGCGTTTGATCAGGATGAATTGCGCCGGGTGGTGGCGCTTTCCCGGCAATGTTCAGACCTATGGGAACAAGTGCTCAACACCGCCGCCGTCAACCCCTCGCCCATCACGTTTTTCGATGCCACCATCCATATGGCGCCGGCGGTTTGCCTGAGAGGTCTTCCGTCGGCTGTGGATTACTACCAGAATGTTCTGTTGCCCGAACTTCAGCAGAGAATCGAAAACCGGGTGGCCGCCGTGGCGGACGAGCGTTACCGCATCTACTGGGAAGGCATGCCGGTATGGGGCCGTTTGCGTGATTACGCCGAAATGTTCGGTGATCAACGCACCAGTGTCATTGCATCAACCTACTGCAACAGCTGGATTTTCTCGGCCTTTGACCCTGCGAATCCGTTCCGGAGCATGGCCAAAGGGTATTCGGAACTGTTTATCACCCGCGCCGACGATGCCAAGGAGGCCTACATCAAGCGAATGATCGATTTTTTCAAGATCGACGGGATCATATACCACGATGCCAAAACATGTCCCAACAACTCGAATTGCCGGTACGGCATGCCCCAGCGCATCGAGAAGCAGACCGGCATTCCCAGTCTGGTCATCAACGGCGATCTGAACGATCTGCGGATGGTCTCCGACGAGCAGATTAGAACAAATGTGGAGGCCTTTATCGAACAACTTGAGCAAGCGTCGGAGGACTCCAGATCCGGTGTTGCCAGAGGATCGCAGTAGGGCCGGCCTCTGCGCCGGCCGTGGGCTGAACCATGGTGGTCGTTGCCAGATAACATGGCGGGGACAGAGCCCCGCCCTACGAACACTATTTGTTCGACAGCGGTGGCATCCGAAACACAGGGCCGGCCTCTGCGCCGGCCATGGGCTGAACCATGGTCGTCGTTGCCAGATAACTTGGCGGGGACGGAGTTCCGCCCTACGAACACCATTTGTTCGACAGCGGTGGCATCCGAAACACAGGGCCGGCCTCTGCGCCGGCCGCGGGCTGAACCATGGTCGTCGTTGCCAGATAACTTGGCGGGGACAGAGCCCCGCCCTACGAACACCATTTGTTCGACAGCGGTGGCATCCGAAACACAGGGCCGGCCTCTGCGCCGGCCATGGGCTGAACCATGGTCGTCGTTGCCAGATAACTTGGCGGGGACAGAGCCCCGCCCTACGAATACCACAACATTGTTGCAGGAGGCGTTATGGCTGATTGGTTAAACCTTGGACAGCATTTAAAAATCAACGCCAAAAAATTCCCCGGCAAAGTGGCCGTCAAAGACAGCCGGCGAAGTTTCACCTATCCCCGGCTCAACCGGAGGACCAACCGCCTGGCCCACAGCCTGCTCGGCTTGGGGCTCACCAAGGGTGACAAGGTGGCCGTGCTGCTGGAGAACTGCATCGAAATCGTGGAAATCTACCTGGCCACGGCAAAAACCGGGCTGATCATCGTGCCCATCAACTTTCGTCTGTCCGGCAGCGAGATCGAATACATCGCGGACAATTCCGACGCCAAAGCCATGGTGGTGCATGACCTGTTTGCGGCATCGGTGGCGCCCGTCAAGGATCGCCTGACCAAAATACCGGCGGACAATTATATCATGGTGGGCCAAAAAACCGACGGCTACCATGAATACGAAGCGTTCATCGAAAACGCCTCCCGGGAAGAACCCCGGTCCGATGTGGATCCCTCAGACACCTGGGTGTTGATCTATACTTCCGGTACCACCGGCAAACCCAAAGGTGTGCTGCGCTCCCACCAATCCCACATCGCCTACTACCTGATCAACGCCATCGATTTCGGGTTCAACGAACAGGACATCTGCATGAATGTGATGCCGCTGTGCCATATCAACTCGGTCTTCTTCACCTTTATCTTCATCTACATCGGCGCCTCGGCCTATATCCACCCGGCCATGTCCTTTCAGTCCGAAGAGATCCTGGAAATCGTCGAACGCGAAAAAATCACCTTCATCTCCCTGATCCCCACCCATTACAACCTGATCCTGAATACCGGCGATGAGGGTCGCCGGCGGGACACCCGCTCGATCCGCAAATTGCTCTGTTCCTCCGCTCCGGTCCGCAAAAAAATGAAATTGGCCATCATGGACTTTTTCCCCGGCGTGGAGTTGTACGAGGCGTACGGCTCCACCGAAGCCGGCATCGTGACCATCCTCAAGCCGGATTACCAGATGAAGAAACTGGGCTCCATCGGATTCGAATCCCTTGGCACCGATTTTGTCAGAATCCTGGATCCCGACGGCAAGCCGGTTCCCCCCAATACGGTGGGAGAACTCTTTTCACGGGGCCCCATGCTGTTCGACGCCTATTACAAACTGCCCGAAAAAACCGAAGCGGCCTTCCGAAACGGCTGGTTCTCGGCCGGCGATATGGCCATGCAGGATGAAGAGGGCTTTTACCATATCGTGGACCGCAAGGACAATATGATCATCACCGGGGGTGAACACGTCTATCCCAGCGAAGTGGAAGAGGTGATCGCCAACCATGAATGCGTCTTCGATTGCGCCTGCATTGCCTTGCCCGACGAAAAATGGGGAGAAAAGGTGGTGGCTGTGGTGGCCGTCAATCCCGGCATGGATGAAGACAGCATCGACGGGCATACCATTAAAGCGTGCTGCAAAGAAAAGCTGGCCGGCTACAAGACGCCCAAAGAGGTCATTTTTATCAAGGCCGACGATATGCCGCGCACGCCCACCGGTAAGATCCTGCACCGCAAGCTGCGTGAGAAGTTCAAAGCATAGCCGAGCCGCGCGAATCCGGCTCCATCCCAAGCTATTCCAAACCGCTTCTATATAGATTGCCGGCGGTTCACCGTAACCTTCTCCAGCAGACGCTTGATTTGTTCGTGGCCCTTTTGTTCCGCTTCCATCAAGGCCGTATGACCGTTCTTGTCGCGCAAAGCGGCATCAGCCCCTTTGTCAATCAAAAGCCGAACGCATGGCTCATGCCCGGTTATGGCGGCAATGATTAAAGGGGTACGGCCGTTGACATCCACCATGTTGACATCGGCGCCTTTGGAAATCAAAAGCGAGGCAGCCTCTTTGGACCCGAGCAATATCGCCACCATCAATGGTGTGATACCATCGTTGTCCGCGGTGTTGACGTCGGCGCCCTTGGAAATCAACATCTCAACCATCCTGAGATTGCCCCGGGCTACCGCTTCGAGCAATATGGACACCCCCTCTTTGTCCCTGGCGTCCACGTCGGCACCTTTGTCCAGTAAAAGCATGAACGCCGCCTCCCGATCATTTGCCGCCGCCGCCAGCAGCGCGGGTATTCCGTTACCGTCCTTGGCGTCGGTTGAGCACCCTTGCGATAGAAGATGCGCCATGATCCCGGTATGACCGCCTGCAGCAGCCACCACCAACGGATGGGGGCCGTCCGAATTCAGGGCCTTGAGATCGAACTTCGACAGCAATAGTTTGGCGGTGTCTTCATGGCCGTGACGCAACGCATGCTCCCAGCAAGACAGGCCGTCATCGTCTTTGGCCTGCACATCACTGCCATGGGCCATCAATAGCTGAACCATTTCATTGCGGCCCTGCATGGCGGCAGTCATCAGCGCCGTCCGGCCGGACTTGTCTCTATAAGCCGGATCCGCACCTTTGGAGAGTAAATGCGCTGCCATATCTTGATGGCCTTCTGCCACGGCGCACACCAAGGGGGTATCGCAATTCCATCCACAGCAGAAATTAACATCCGCACCGTGAGCAACCAGGGCTTTGGCCATTCCCATATGGTTGCGGGAGACGGCCAACCCTAATGGTTGCTTTTGACTATCGGGAATGTTGGGATCGACACCCTTTTTCAGCAGCGCCCTGACGATGGCTTCGCTTTCATTGGAAATGGCCGTCATCAAAGCTAAAGTCCCCTTCTCCCCATCAACATGGGCGCCTTTGGAAAGTAAAAACGCTACAACGTCGGGATGTTGGTTGCGGGTGGCCAGCATGAGCGGCGTGGCATCATAAAATGGATCAACAGCGTTGATATCGGCCCCCTTATCCACCATCAACTTGATCAACTGTATATCACCATCGCCGACGGCAGCCATCAAAGGCGTTGGGCCGTTGCCGGATACCGCTGAGAGATCAGCGCCGCCGCGGATTAAAGTCCGGGCAATCTCCTTGTCTTCCAGCTCGAGTGCCGCTGACAGACAAGTCCGGCCCAGGGTGTCCACGCCATTGGGATCCGCTCCCTTGGCCACCAACAGCGCAACCATCTCTTTTTCCGCCATACCCACCGCCGCATTCAAGGGTGAATTGCCGGAATCAGCTTTGGGGTTCACATCCGCCCCGTGGGCGATCAACAGTTCAACCATGTCCCTGCGTTTTTTTACAACAGCCGAAGCCAACAGCGTTCTGTTGTTCCGCTGATCCAATGCATTCACATCAGCGCCCTTGGAAATCAGCAGCGCCGCCGTCTCCAAGTTGCCCATATGGACGGCAATGGCCAGCGGCGTGGCGCCCGCCTCGTCTTCTGCGCTCACATCTGCGCCGCCATCGATTAAAAGCCGGGCCAACTCCCACTGGCGGCCGGACAGGGTCTCATTCAACCGGATGCGGCCCTCGTTGTCGCGCATATTGGGGTCGGCACCCTTGGCAAGCAACAATTGCACGACCTGGCGATCCCTGTTGGATAAGGCGAAATATAACGCCGTATTTCCGTACCGATCCTTTGCATTGATATGGGCGCCCTTGGAAAGAAGGAATTCTACGGCGCCGGTTTCTCCATGTGCCCTGGATACGGCCGCCATCAAAAGCGTTCGGCCATTTTCGTCTTTGACGTTAAGGTCCGCCCCATTTTGAATCAATGCATCCATATCCGATATGCTGCCCGCCTGCGCAGCCGCGAACAAAGCTTTGCTCTGGCTGTTACCGGCACCGGCAATGGCAGGCATAAATAACAGGGCCAAAAAAAGGAACGCTTTAAATCGACGTGGGCTCATCATATCTCCTCCGTAATGAAGATGGACGCTTGTTCAAACGCTCCACAATGTCGTGGAGTGATACCGATCGCACCAGGCTGGGCGCTGTTGGTTCCCCTGCGTTTTATTGGTAATCGTGCTGTCGTACTATGATCGAATGTTCAGAAATGAAGCTTCTGAAAACGATTTTCCGGAGCATGAGATGCTTCCGGCCAGGATGATTGTATGGTTAACATATCCATTGAATTGATTCAATTATAAAAATGGACACCCGCCCGGCCGGGCAATGGGACCCCAATTGGCCGTTTTAGGGCGCGGCGGTTCTGGATCTACACCTGTTTTGAAAGCATTGGCCATACCCGCTTTGTGTTAATAAACCTTAGCCAAAAAACAGTTTACATGTTACATAATATTAATGAAATTATAGGGATACTGCCCTTTAGAGCGTGTTTCTGCAATAGCGCTCCGTGAGCCCTTCTCCGAGGATAATTGATGATAAGGGAACCTGTAAACCTTGAGAAAAAAATCGCGTTGTTCAGCGGAGCCGCTCTATTCAAAGGGCTATCCATGGATGCGCAAAAGGATCCATTTTAAAACAAAGGGATTGAAAAATGAACCACACGCCTTTTTGGAATCCGGTGCTGGAAACCCTTGACCGTGAAAAACTGCGGCGTCTGCAGCTGCATAAATTTAAAAGGATTTTTAAGTGGGCGTATGATCACTCCAGGTTTCATCGACAACTATACGACCAGGCGGGTATCGGACCAAAGGATATCCGTTGTTTTGAAGATATCCGCCATGTGCCCAAAGTGGAAAAATCAATGATGCGCGGCATCCAGCGCAAGGATCCTTTCCCCTACGGCGATATCCTCTGCGTTCCCCTTGACCAGGTCACGGCATTTCGCCAGACCAGCGGTACGACAGGGCAGCCGGTCTATCAGGCCGATACATGGCAGGACTGGGAGTGGTGGTCCGAGTGCTGGGCCTATATCCTCTGGGCCCAGGGATACCGGCCGGCGGATCGCGTCTTTCTGCCCTTCGGGTACAATGTTTTCGTAGCGTTCTGGGCGGCACACTATGCCGCTGAAAAGCTCGGGTGCGAAGTGGTGCCCGGCGGTGTGCTGGACACCCCGTCGCGTATCCTGAAAATTCAGGAATTGAAGGCCACGGCGATGATGGCCACGCCCACTTATATTCTGGGCATGGCCGATACAGCCAAACACAAGATGGAGATCGACCCCGCGACCCTGGGTATCAACAAAATCACCTGCGCCGGTGAACCGGGTGCCAGCATTCCCAGCACCAAGAAGCGGATGCAGGATGCCTGGAACGCCCGGGTATACGATCATGCAGGGGCGACTGAAATCGGGGCGTGGTCTTTCGAATGCATGGCTCAGCCCGGCGGGATGCATGTCAACGAGGCGTTTTTCCTGGTGGAGATCGAAGATCCCGACAGCGGCGAGATTATCGAAGCGCCCGGCCGTCGCGGTAAGATGGTCATCACCGCCCTGGATCGTTTTGCCCAGCCCTGTATCCGCTTCGACGCCAAGGACATCATCGAATGGGACAGCGCCTCCTGTGATTGTGGTCGCACCTTCCGTATGATCAAAGGCGGTGTGATTGGCCGTTCTGATGACATCACCAAGGTCAAAGGGGTGCTGCTGGCGCCGTCGGCCATAGAAGATGTGGTCAGGAGCATTGACGGCCTGGGGGATGAATATGAAGTTGTGGTGGACAAACTTGGCGATGTGGACCGCATCAAACTGAAAGTGGAAGTAGCCCCCGGCCATGAAGAGCGCGTCAAAGCCATTGAAGCGACGCTCAAAGACCGCCTGCGGTTGAAAACCAATCTGGGATATCGCATCGAGTTTTACGATTACGGCCGGTTGCCCAAATATGAAGTCAAAGCGAAACGTTTTAAAGACCTCCGGAAACACTCAAAATAGGAGAACTATACGGATGGAATCCAAAGTCGATCTACATGCGGTGGATGATGAGGTGCGTCGAATCAGATCGGCCGTTGAAAGGCTCAACGGCATGGGGGAGCATTTTCCGGCCATAGCGCGCAACGCCGTCCGAATTCAGGCGTGTGTGAAAATGCTGGAATTGAATATCAGCGACTATGTTTTACTAGAAGAAGCTTAGTAGCAGCGGCCGGGACAGAGCCCGGCCCTACGAAGACCATTTTTGCAGCCAGCGATGTCATTTCAAGCGTAGGGCCGGCCTCTGTGCCGGCCTGGTCTGCCTCTGTGCCGGCCTGGTCTGGCTTTGGCTTATGTGGTTTTCAGTGTTTTTCGCAGCTTAACGGCCGTTGCCAGCAGGGGCTCTTTCACCTTGTCGATCTTTTCAGGGTGCAGGGATTCTGCAAATCCAACCACCCATAAGGCCAGCTGCAGTCCGTAATGATTCCCCAATCCGACGGCAATGGCATTGACGCCGGACAGATATTCTCCTTTGTCCAGCGCATACCCTGATTGACGGACAGCGGCGATCTCCTGCATGAAGGCGGGCTCATCGACAATCGAGGCGCTGGTGAACTGCGGCAATCCATGCTTTTTGACGATTCGGCCCACCTCGTCATCATCCATCTGCGACAGATACACCTTTCCCAGGGCGCCGGCCATCAGAACAATCGAAGATCCCGGAGGAGATGAAATCTTAATGGGCTTGTGGGCCTCGGACGTGGCCATGATAAGGGCGCGCCACGGGCGCAGCAGGCCGAAAAAAACGGTTTCATTGATGCGGTCGCGCAATTCATCCAGCCTGGGCTGGGTCCGGAAACCGAGCTGAAGATAAATCTGGTTTTTCAAGGCCAGTTCCACCGTGGCCGGTCCCAGGGTGATCTTTTTGTCCCGGGGGTTTTGGTTCAGGGCGCCCGTCGATACCAGGGCGCGGATCAGGCCGTGGGCGGAGCCTTTACTGATGCCGAGGTGTCCCGCCAGGTCGCTGAGTCGCACCGCTTCACTGGAATTGGCCACAAATCGAAGCAGGCGGAAGGCTTTCTCTACAGCCGGCGCATGGTAACCAACGCTCTTTTTATGATTTGATGGCATTTACCTGTCCTCAATAGGGATATTATCGAACCGATATCATTGGAAGTTCATTATAATGAACAATTATGTGTAAGATTTAGCTTTAATAGGGACGCTTGTCAACCATTTTCAGCAAAAAAAAGCTTTACATGCGGCTTCATATTTGGGTATGTTTTTATTATGAATAAGTGCTATTTGTACGCCGTTGTAAAGGCCTTGCAAATGGAGAAGATATGTGGTTCGTTATATTGAACAAATTATATTTAAACGGCGACCGGACGACAAAGGAGACAACCTTGCGGCCAACAAATGTGTTGAGGCCATCTTGCCCTAACACCCGGTTATGCGCCTTTTTTAATTAGCAAACTTCGGAGGGATCATGACTAAAACCAAAGAGAGCACCGCACTCAAAGAGAGAGCCAAAAACCGCACCACCGGTGCGTTTCGATGTCTCGCATGTTTTGAACGCCTGTCACCGCCAAAAGGCGCAACCATGTATACCTGCCCCCACTGCGGGTTTGAGTGGCGTGTCTGGTGGTACAGTCCCGATGAGCCCAGAATTCGCGGGCCGGTTTGGGATGCACATGAAAAATTGACCCAAGCCAGGATGGCGGAAAAGGAGGGTAAATAGCATGGCCCTTACCCGTAAAATTGCTTATATCGACCTGACCACCGGCAAAATTGAAACCCGGGCCATTCCCATGGAGATGCGACGCAAGTATCTCGGCGGCAGGGGCCTGGATATGTATTTGCTTTACAATCATACCAAGGCCGGCGTCGATCCCCTTGGGCCCGGCAATGTGGCCCTGGTCAGCGCCGGTCTGTTGACCGGTACATTGGCCTCCTCCTCTTCCAGAACCCACGTGGGCGGCAAATCCCCGCTGACCGGCTATGTCGGTTCATCCAATATCGGCGGTTTTTTCGGTCCGGAGATGCGCCTGGCGGGATTCGACCATCTGGTGATCAAAGGCAAGGCCAAAAAACCGGTCTATCTATGGATCCATGACGATGAAATAGAGATCCGAGACGCCGGCGGCATCTGGGGAACCGATTCTCGCGAAACCCAGGCGTTGATCCGGCAGGAACTGGGGGATGACGACATTCAATCCCTGTGCATCGGCCAGGCCGGGGAAAATCTGGTCCGCTTTGCCTGTATCCGGACCGGCATCAAGAACGCCGCCGGCCGGACCGGGATCGGCGCCATTTGGGGATCCAAGAATCTGAAGGCCGTGGCGGCCAGGGGCATGAGGGATATCCACATCGCCCATCCCAAAGAAGCCCTGGAGTACAACAAAGAGGTCATTGATCAGGTGGTCTCGTCCAAGTTGGCCAAAACCATGCAGAAATTGGGAACCCCCTTTATCTGGGGCGTGACCAACAGCACCGGATTGGTGCGCACCCGCAATTTTCAGGCGAACCAACTGGTCAATGCCGACGATATCGAACCCGAATCGTTGGAAGAAGACATGGTGGGCACCGCCGGCTGCTTCGGCTGCCAGGTCCATTGCCGGGGCCAATACGTTATCAAGGAGGGCAAGTATAAGGGCACCTTTGACGAAGGGCCCGAGTATACCTCCCAGGGTGCATTCGGCGGCGAAGTGGGCTGCACCAGCAAAAACACGGTATTCGTGTGCAACCATCTGGTCAATGCCTACGGCATGGACACCCTGGAGACCGGCAGCATGATAGCTTGGGCCATGGAGTTGTATGAAAAAGGTATTTTAACCCAAAAGGATACCGACGGCCTCGATTTGACCTGGGGCAATGACGAGGCTGTTATCGAAATGGTCCAGAAAATCGCCAAACGCGAAGGCATCGGCGATATTCTGGCGGACGGCCCCTTGAAGGCGGCCAAACGGATCGGCAAAGATTCGGCCAAATACCTGGTGCAAGTCAAAGGCATGAGCAACCTGCACTCCGACGAGCGCGCCACCCCCGGATTGGCTTTGAACGTGGCGGTTGCGTCGCGGGGCTCCGATCATCTCAGGGGCCGGCCCGCCATCGACCTTTATCACCTGCCCGAAAAAGTACTGCGCAGTATTTACAGCAGTCCGGTGCCCTATGACGGTCCGCTGACCTCCGACTACCGCGATTATGACGGCAAACCCTGGCAGGTGATGTGGCAGGAACACCTGTACGAAGCCGTGGACTGCCTGGGTATCTGTAAATACCACACCATCTTTTTGGGCCCCAACATGCCGGCCTACGAGGAGTGGTCCAAGCTGATCTATTTAAACACCGGCCTGGAGTTCTCCGCCGAAGAGATTTTTCGGGTCGGTGAGCGGGGCTATAATATGGAGCGCCTGTTCAATATCCGCGAGGGGTTGACCCGCGACGGTGACAAACTGGTCGATCGCTACCATGACGAACCCACCCCTCTGGGCCTGCCGGTGGTGCGGGGGCGTTGCATCGATCGTGACAAATTCAAGATCATGATCGATGAATATTACCAGCACCACGGCTGGGACGAAAACGGCGTGCCCACTGCAGAAAAACTCCAAGCGCTGGGTTTGGCGCATGAGCCGTCCAATTTGTTGTAATCGACTGTTTCGATTCAATTGCCGGCCTCTGTGCATCCGGCCGGCTTAAACCATCGGCTTCAAGACAATGTTTTTGGCAAGGATAGAGGGAGGAAGCTGTATTGCAATACCGCGACGACCGATAACGCAGTCCAGAAACATTGTCTTGAAGCCGATAAGGAGTATATCAAATGGAAAAAGTACTGGTAATCGACGCGGCCAAATGCACCGGCTGTCGTATCTGCGAACAGGTGTGCTCGGTTCAACATGAAGGCACCGTCAATCCATACCGGGCCCGTATCAGAGTGTTGAAATGGGAGCTCGAAGGTCAGGTGCTGCCCATGGTCTGCCGGCAATGCGATGATCCGCCTTGTCTGAATATTTGTCCCATGGGAGCCATTGCCAAGGATGAACCCACAGGATTGGTATCGGTGGATTATGACAAGTGCATCGGATGTCGCATGTGTATTTCGGCCTGTCCCTTCGGCGTCATGGATTATGATGTGGTCGGCAAAAAGGTCATGAAATGCGACTTGTGTGGCGGAGAGCCTCAGTGTGCGCGGTTTTGCGATGCCAAGGCCATTCGTTTCGAGAATAAATCCAGGACCAGCAGCGAATATCGAAAGCTGGCGGCAACCCTGACGAAGAATCTGCGGACCGGCATTACGACCTGATCGCAATTTTTAACCATGAACCAGGAATCGTCAGTCGTATGAACAGACCACCGACCACCCCATCGGACCGTCCTCTCTTGGGATGGATGCTGGATCAAGGCATGGCCGGGTTTCTGCCGCCCTCCCCGGCGCCGGACCGGTTGACCCCCCGACAGCTCCGACAGGCCGGCGCCAAACCGGAATTTGTTGCTGCAGAGCCCATCTCCGATGCGCTCTGCCTTGTGGATCTATTCCGCAAAAGCCTCTACGCCCACTGGAAAGCCGGTGAAGCGCAGTCGGGTCAGGACCGGCATGCCATGGCCCGGGCGGCACGGCTGGCCACCCAGATCGCCCTGGGCCGGGGGGCGCAATGGATGTTGCCGGAACTTGCGGCTTTGGGCGATACCATGCAGCATCGGGGGTTGCCGGCTGCGGCGACCCTGCAAAGCGCTTTAAAGCATTTCAAGGCGGTTTGGCGGGATCACATTCAAGGCCGGGCGTGCGCTTCGGACCAATGCCGGGTTACCCTGCCGGCCACGTGCCAGAGCGCCTGTCCCGCCCATATCGACATTCCCGGCTTCATGGCCCTGATCGGGTCGGGCGATTATGCCGGCGCCGTAGCGCTGATTGTCAGAGACAACCCGCTGCCCCACGTGTGCGGGCTGATTTGTCCGGCACCCTGCGAAAGCGCCTGCCTGCGCGGCGAAATGGACGAACCCGTCAACATCCGCCCCCTGAAAGCCGTGGCCGCCCGCATGTCGCTGACCCAGAGCGGTTATCCACGGCCCGTACCGGCGGTGGCAACGGGAAAAAAAGTAGGCGTGATCGGTTCGGGGCCGGCCGGTCTCACGGCGGCCTTTTTTCTTGCCCGCAAGGGGCATGGGGTCACTGTCTTTGAGGCCGAGAAGAAGGCCGGAGGCATGCTGCGTTACGGTATCCCGGAATTTCGCCTGCCCAGGGACATCCTGGATCAGGAGATTGGATGGATCCGGAAATCGGGCGTACAGATCCAAACCGATCACCGCGTGGAGCGCGCCGACGAGCTCTTTGCGGCGGGCTTCGATGCCGTTTATGTGGCCATCGGCACCCAGCTGGCCCGGGCCATCCCCATCGAAGGCATCGATTTGCCCATGGTCCTGCACGGCCTGGACTTTCTGAAAGCCGTCAATCGTGAAGAAAATCCCCGGCTGAAATCCCGCGTCGTGGTTTTGGGCGGCGGCAACGTAGCCATCGATGTGGCCATGACCGCTCTGCGCCAGGGGGCCGAAGAGATCCACATGGTGTGTCTGGAGCAGCTCAACGAGATGCCGGCCAATGCCGGTGAAATCCGGGCAGCCGAAGAAGAGGGAATCGTCATCGAAAACGGATGGGGACCGCTGAAAATCACCGCCGACCATCAAATCACCCTGAAGTGCTGCACCCGGGTCTTCGATACGGAGGGCAAGTTCAATCCCCGGTATGATGACACCCGCACAAAAACCTTTGACGCCGATCACGTCATTCTGGCCATCGGTCAGGCGGCCGATTTGACCTGCGTGACGGCGGTGGATCGGATCGATATCGAGCGCGGGTTGATTTGCGTGGATGCGTCCACATCCGCCACCCGGGATCCCCGCATATTTGCCGGCGGGGATGTGGTCTCCGGCCCCGGCCTGGCGGTTCACGCCATCCGCGCCGGTAAACAGGCCGCCGAATCCATCGACCATTTTCTGAAAGGGCGGGCGATGACCGACCCGGCCTGGTCAGCGCCTCAAACCAGCAGCAAGGTGACGCCATTGTCGGTGGAAGTCACGGACCGCACGCAACCCAAACGGGCTGTGATCGCCGAACGGTCACCGGAACAGCGGGTCTGCAGCTATGACTGCATCGAACATGAACTGGACCATGAAACGGCCCGCAAGGAAGTGGCCCGTTGCCTGAGATGTGATCTGTGCATCGGTTGCGGTCTTTGCGAACTGGTTTGCAGTGAAATGGGTTTCAACGCCTTGCGGTTTATGCCTACCCAGGCCGGACGACTGGCGTTCAATGATTTTATCCTGCCGGGAACCCGCTGCGCGGGGTGCGGGGCCTGCGACCAGGTTTGCCCCACCGGGGCCATTCGGGTGATGCGTGAAACATGGGATGTGCGCACCGAATTCACGGGGACAGTGGTTGCCAACCAGCCTTTGGCGGCCTGCAGCCGTTGCGGCAAACCCTATGTCACCGAACGGTTCCGGCAGGCCCTGAGACACAGATCCGATGCCAAGGGCATTGGTCTGGTGGATGGTGCCGTATGCATGCATTGCGCCCGCAAGTCCAGTGCCGAGGCACTGAAGGCCTTGGCCCACAAATATCGATAGTGTCCATCCAGAAACAGCCCCTTTCTGGATGGACACTATCGATAACAGGGAGATGCCGTTGACACCCACCGAACTCACAACCACAGAGCTGCAGCGCTATGACCGCCAGATTTTGATCCGACAGGTCGGCCGCGCCGGTCAGCAGCGCTTGAAAAAGGCCGGCGTGGTCATTGCCGGCGCCGGCGGGCTGGGATCTCCCATCGCCATGTATCTTGCGGCGGCCGGGGTGGGAAAGCTGAGATTGATCGATTGTGATGCGGTGGAAACTGGAAACCTCAATCGCCAGCTGCTGCATTGGCAAACGGATGTGGGCAGACCCAAAAGCGAATCCGCCCGTGACAAGCTGACTCAGCTAAATCCGGACATTCAGGTTGAGATGCGCAGCATCAAAATCGACGCTGACAATGCTTCCGAATTGGTGGCAGGCTGCAACGCGATGGTGGACGCCCTGGACAACATGGCGACCCGCTATATCCTGAACCGGGCCGCCGTAACCCACGGCATTGCCTTTTTCCACGGTGCCGTCAATGGATTCGAGGGGCGGGCCATGACTATCCTTCCCGGCAAGTCCGCCTGCCTGCGTTGCCTGTATAAAGGGCCGGTCCCGGAAGGCGTCACACCGGTGATCGGCGTCACGCCGGGAGTCATCGGCACCATCCAGGCCACTGAAGTGATCAAGTTTCTGCTGGGCAAGGGAGATCTTTTAGCCGATCGCATGCTCCATTACGACGGCCTGGCCATGGCTTTTCATGAGTTTCAAGTGCAGCGCAATCCCGATTGTGACCATTGTGGAGAACTTCAGCAGTAGAAATTTAGGCCCAAAGGACACGGCTTTGGATCAACCCCTAAAAGGGGATTATGTTGCAAAACACCGTAGCACGGACACGGCGATCACGCTTTGCCATGCATTGAGTTGCCATACCAGGCCGGCACAGAGGCCGGCCCTACGCCGGCAATGACATCATTGGCCGGAAAAATGGTTTTCGTAGGGCGGGGCTCCGTACCCGCCCCATAAGCGTTCAGATAATGTTTTTGGCAAGGATAGAGGCAGGAAGCTGTATTGCCAATACCGTCACGACCGATAACGCCGTCCAAAAACATTATCTGAACGTCTATAAAAGGAGGCCGTTATGGCTGTAACCATATATATCCCATTGATTCACCGCCATTTGAGCGATGATGTCGAAACCGTGGAAGTGGATGGAAAGACGGTGGGCGAATGTTTCCATCAGCTCATCAAGCGCTTTCCCAACCTGCAGAACGCCATTTTCAATAAAAAAGGCGAATTGCAAAACCTGCTCGAAGTCTTTCTGAATGCGAAGAGCGCCTATCCGGATGAATTGGCCCGATCCACCAAAGACGGTGATGAGATTCATATCACCACCATCCTGTCGGGCGGATAACCCCAACGCTGCAAAAACCGGAGGACTCCAGATCCTGCGTAGCCGCCCGGGTGAGGCAGGCCACGATGGTTTGGGGAAAGGCCGCTTTTAGAGAAAAACCTTCGTGCCGGGATAAAAACACAGTGTGAGAACAACCTGACCAATCCAAAATAAAATTTCAACAGTTTCCGTTAGGGGTTGAATTTTTCTGATTCCACCATAGGCATGAATGACGATCATCGCAATGTATATTCCCAGGCCCATATCAAAATAAAATGGCAGCAAACTGGAATCATTCACTGCTTTAAATCCAAACAGGGCGAGCACACAGGCAAACCCTCCTAAACTGCGCCCGAGATAAATGGCCAAATGCTCATGATCCGGGATATGCCAGCGAAGCACTTTCGCCCATTTCATAGGGGCGATCATCATGGGGATGCAAAAAGCCAATAGTAAAGCGGTTGCGTTGACATAAATAAAAATGTCGCTGTACGAACTCCATATGCCGATCATCATTTTCCTCCTTATTTCATTGTCGAAGTTTATTAATCTCTATTCCAACCTGTCCCTGACAAGTCGTACTATTTACACGCCCCTTGCTCTGTTCAGAATTGCCCTTAGTGTTGGCATCGTGCTCTTTAAGAAGGACCCGATGCCTACTTACTAGAAAGTAAGCTTCACTTAAAAAAAAAATTACACGACCAAGTCGGCCTTTATTTTTTCAACGATGCGATAGAAAAAATTT
>JASFER010000103.1:0-19205 GCA_050124755.1 Desulfobacteraceae bacterium | reverse complement strand
CTGCCAAACAGGTATGAATCAGTTCGGGGAAAAACAACATGCATCACACTTTTTTCTACGCCGCTTGGAAAAAGCTCATTCTGGCTTATATCATCTCCTTTGCGAGCAGCATGGTGGTCGGAACGGTATTATTGAATACGATTAATATGGCTCCGGAAACTATTTTTGAAATATCTACTAAGCGCTTATCCTATGCGCTGCCGGTGATAACCATTGGTACTGATGCCGGTATTGATGCCGGTATCGTGTTGTTTGTCTGGAACTCAATCGCTGCTTTGGTAACCATATCATTCATTTATACAGCTGCCCTGTTCAATCCGTTCAATATTGATCGATCACCGCAGGTCATCCGTAAAGTATTTTGTAGCCAGGCCCGGATGAAGCTGCTTTGCCTTCTTCCAGGATGTATGGAAATAAAAGAAGAGCCGTTACGCCGATTGTACATTTGGCTTATGGTTCCTTTCATCGGTATGATCTTGCTCGGTATCGAAACCGGTCTATCCGTATCAACCACCAAGATTATTTTCGGCTCATACCTGACCGGTATCATATCGTTGCTGCCGCATGGTATTATTGAAATTCCCGCAATTGCCATGGCCGGTGCCGTCACTTTTTCCGGTCACCTTTTGATCAAGCCTAAGGCATCCGGCCATTCGATTCGCAACGTTTTTCAGGACCTCGAATCACATAGAAACCATCTGCCAATCAAACTAGTTGCATTTATTGTCATTTCTTGCCTGTTAACGGCGGGAATGATTGAGGCGCACCTGACCCAGGCTTTAATCGATAAATTGTAACGTCACAGGTCATTCATATGCTTGTCCATCTCCTCTTTGGAGGGGTGCTCCAATGGGCAAAGTTGTGTATAAACCGGCTTTTAGCTTGACAACTCCGCTCAGGTCAGCAAAAATTATACTCACGAACAGCCCTTCTGCACGCTTCTCTATTATCTTTTGATCAGCCTCTATTTTCGTCAGCATCCGAGTTTTGTTTCAAAAAAATGTTGTGCATTTTCAGGCTTTCAATCGCAAAGCAAAGGAAGGCGTAAAGGAAATGATTTTTATGGGAGCGAGTCGTAACGCCGATTCTTTTCAAGCCGGTCAGCAAGCCGCCAGGCGTATCACAGCTAAGATGGGGACGCAGGATTCAGCCGGTTGGATCATGGCTTTCTGCGGTGGACGCCACGATCCGGAAGCCGTCTTAAAGGGGCTGCGCACCCATTTGGGCCCCATCCCTGTGGTCGGAGGCGCAGCCGTCGGAACGATCACCAACCGCCGGATCAGTTATGGAGGCTATGAATGCGCATTGGCCGTTTTTCCCGAAACAATGGATAACTTATTGATATTAACGGTTTCCGGGCTGGATCAGAACGAAACCCGGGCCGGCGAGCAGCTTGGCAAACAGCTCAAGGAATTCGCTGCCGACAATGCCACCGTCATTCTCTTTTACGATTCCATCCAATCCTACCCGCCGCCGGTCCTCAATGTAGGCAGCAAGTTGATGGATGGGATTTATGCCGGATTGGCTGATAAGCCGCTGAAGATCTTCGGTGCCGGCCTGCTAAGTGATTTTTATTTGTCGCGCAGTTATGTGTTCGACGGCCATGACCCCGTAAAGAACATAGCTGTTGCGCTGGTGCTGCCTCCTGTCTGGTCGAGTCACGTCACCATCATGCATGGATGCACACCCATCAGCGCTTTTATGGAAATTACGCATATCGACGGTACCGTTCTTTATGAGCTCGACGGTCGACCGGCATACGAAGTGCTTCAAGAAATGACCCATCTAAAAATGACGCAACTGACAAGTGAACCCCAGGATGTGAACTTCACCCGGATGGTGGCGCTGGGCCACAAGCTCGGCAATCCATTTGATCCGTACAAGGAATCCGCCTATATCAATCGCCTGATCGTTGATACCAATCCCAAGGATGGTTCCATCTCCCTTTTTGAAGCCGATTTTCACGCCGGCTTAAAAATTCAGATCATGTCGCGCAATCAGCAACTCGTGCTCGATTCGGTTCGTAATCAAACGAAAAAATTATTGAATGGTATTGATGACGGTCAAGGTCTGGGCGCTTTGTATATCGATTGCGCCGGCAGAGCCTGCGCCTTCTGCGGGGATGAAGTTGAGGAAGCTTCCATTTTGCAGGAGGTGATCGGCGAAACCATGCCGTTGTTAGGGTTTTATTCGGGAGTCGAACTGGCTCCTTGTATCGACCGGACCCGCCCCCTGGATTGGACGGGTGTGCTTGCTGTGTTCACCATGGAGCCTTGAAAATGGATGAGCTTGACCAGGAATTAAGCTATTACCGGAGACAGTGCAACGATTTGGGCCGGCAAATCCTGCACCTGCAGGCAGAAAAAACGCACGCCCGCCGGGATGCCGCCCGAAACCGAATGCTGGCCGAACTCGTCAGCAATGCATACCGACTGGAAAGCAGCTGGACAGGACTGGATGATATTGAGCGGCCGTGCCTGGAGGTCATTCTGAAGGCCATGCATGTGGATTGTGCCGCCCTGTTGAAATTCATTCCTCAAAACGACTGCTTTAAACCCATCAGCACCGTGGGCTTCCCGCGCGAGTTGCCGTCCCGATTTGCGCCCCCGGTGTTGCCGGGGTCGAATTTCCACATCAGTTCCGTCGCGCCCCCTCATCCGCTTGTCGATTCCATGCGCCGGTTTGCCGGCGTGCCGTTTCTTTTGTGGGCGTTTGAACCCCGTGCCGGTTTTGCCCTTCTGGTGGGCAACACCACCGAGGATCAACACCTGCACCGTCCCTTCAATGAGAAGGATTATGAAATAGCGACAACCGCCTTGATTGTGTTTATCGATATCGAGGATCGCATCAGTTCCAAAAAAGCCCTGTTGAACTCGAAAGAGAAATATCGATTGCTGGTCGAAAACGCCAATGACGCTATTTTTGTAACACAGGACGACCGGATTAAATTTGCAAACAGCAAAACGACCCGGATGATCGGTTACGGGCCTTCGGAGCTGATGGACGTGCCGTTTGCCGAACTGATCCACCCAGATGACCGGAACCTCGTGCTTTGCCGGTATTTTGAGCCCTCGCACGGCAATCAGCCACCCCGCAGATATTCTTTCCGAATCTCCGATGCCGCCGGCCAGATTCTCTGGATCGATCTGAATAGGGTGGAAATCGAATGGGAAGGGCGATCCGCCAGCTTGAATTTTGCACGGGATATCACTCGCCAAAAACAGTTGGAAGCGCAATTGCGCAATGCCCAGAAAATGGAGGCCATTGGAACCCTGGCCGGAGGGATCGCCCACGACTTCAACAATATTCTTTCGGCCATCATCGGTTATACCGATCTGACAGCCTTAATCCTGCCGGCAGACGACCCGGCCCGCGCTTCTCTGAATGAAGTCATGAATGCCGCCCAGCGTGCCAAAGAACTGGTCTACCGGATTCTCACCTTCAGTCGCACCCACGAACAGGAGCAAAGACCGGTCAGAATGGACCGGATCATCCAGGAGGCGCTCAAACTCTTACGCCCCTCCTTGCCGGCCACCATCGAGATCATGCAACAGATTGACTGCCAGGGCACCATCCTGGCCGATTCCACCCAAATGCACCAGGTGATTGTGAACCTGTGCACCAATGCCTATCACGCTATGCAGGAAGAAGGCGGTTTGCTGAAGGTGAGCTTGGGCGAGGTTAAATTCAGCTCGGACAACCTTGCCGAACATCTCAAGCTGGATGCCGGTGACTATATCAAATTGACCATTTCCGACTCGGGACACGGTATGAACGAGCAAACCCTGCAGCGCATTTTCGACCCTTATTTTACAACCAAGGAAAAGGACAAGGGAACGGGCTTGGGGTTGGCCGTGGTGTATGGGATTGTCAGCGCCCATAAAGGCGCCATTCAAGTGAGCAGCGCGCCGGGCAAGGGGTCGACGTTCGAGGTATTCTTTCCCAGCATCCAATATGCTGCAAAACGCGAGCCCGTTTCCAGCCAGCAGCCGTCTCGAGGCGACGAAAGCATCCTCTTTGTGGATGATGAGGTTGCTTTGGTACGCATGGCCACCAAACTACTGGAAAAAAGTGGATACCGGGTGGTGGGCCAAAACAATCCTCTCGAAGCATTGGAGCTCTTTAAGTCCGATCCGAACCAATTCGACCTGGTGATTACCGATATGACCATGCCTTATATGACAGGCAATCAACTGGTCAGGGCCCTGCAAGACATCCGGCCGAATGTTCCCATCATCATGTGCACCGGCTATAGCGAAAAGATATCATCGGAAAAAGCTCAAAAGATGGGCATCCGGGCTTTTCTCAGAAAGCCCCTCAGCTATAACGATCTGACCAAAAACGTCCGTAAGGCCATCGACCAGCATAAATAAGATGCTGCTAACAAAACCTGATAGAATTCGCTTGTATAAAAAGTAAATTCTTATCGTTATCTTCCTTTCTAAAAGCTATCTCAAAAAACGGATTTTGGTCCAAGATGTATGCGGACCTAAAAGTTTCAAACCTCAGGCATACGCCGGTGTGCCGAGGATTGGAAACCCCTGAGTCTACCACCCAAACTGGGGCGAAAGACTTTTTTGAAACGGCTTCTGATGTGTCGATCCGTTGACCAGCCCGTCAGAATTTTGTCTTTCACCATTCCGCATCACAATGAATAGAAAAAAATAACCGCCTGAAAATCTTTAACATAGGATCGATCACAACTGATGTCGAAGAAGTGGTATGCTTATTGCTCTTCGGTGATTGTACTTGAATATGAAACGGAAAATATGACTTTGGGTAGAAAGAGAAGAACTTAAAAGTAAACTCCTATCTCGTATTCAATTCCAGGCCATAGTCCCGAACTCTATAGAAATCAGAAAGAGGAATCCAATTATGACTAGATTGCCAAATAGCGATGAACGCAAAGCGATCCGAAAACTTGTCAATTCAGCAACTTGTGACCTGTTGCAGGCCGGGACACATTGTTCGCCATCTTCTTCCAGTGCATTGAAAGATGCCAACTGGATGGCACGGCGAACGACAGCAGCAGATTTGAAAATGATGCTTCGTCTCAGTGATGGTGAAATTAAAACCATTGAAAAAGTATCTGCGAAGTTTCCAATGAAGATACCCTCTTACTATGCAGAGTTGATGAGCAAATACGAAGTGCTTCAACAGGTCGTCGTGCCGTCAGCCGAAGAACTCAAAGAATATGGGGATGATTCAGTCACCGATGTTCATGCCGATGAAAGTGGATACCAACCGGTTGAAGGCATTGTACACCGCTATCCGGGAAAAGTTCTTTTTCTTCCCACCCTGCAATGTTTTGGGCACTGCCGCTTCTGCTTCCGTTCTGAACATCGCATAAAGTTGTTAGGCCGAGAAAAAATAAATGAGGCCTTCAGCTACATCCAAAGCCGAACCGATATCCGTGAAGTAATTGTGACCGGTGGAGATCCGTTGACGTTGCCCATGGAAAAGCTGGAGGAGATCCTGGCAAGGATACATGCCATCGATCATGTGGAGGTCATTCGGCTCGGCACCCGGGCGCTGGCCTATGCACCTCAAGCGATTACTGCCGAATTGGTGGCGATGCTCGCCAAATACAAGCCGCTGTATATGGCCCTGTCTTTTGTGCACCCGGATGAGATTACGCTCTATTGCGAGGAAAAACTCAATATGCTGGCGGACGCCGGTATCGTTATGTTGCAGCAAGGGCCTGTTTTAAAAGGGATTAATGATGATGCCGCGGTGCTTAAGCAGATGTATGAAAAGCTGGCCAAAAACCGCGTGCTCGCCTATCATGCCATCTATGGCATTTACGCTCCGGGTGTTCGTCATTTCATCGTAAACCGGGAGGCAGCAAAACGCCTTTTCATGGAGCTGGAGAACAACACTTCCGGCCATTGTCTTCCTCGAATGATTACTTTGGATCAAAATAACAATAAGACCCGTTCGGTCGCCTAAACCCTAACGTTGCAACATTAGGGTTAACCCTAACGTTGCGTCCTGGAAATAACTTGTAAAATGGGTATGGCTGCATGCCATCCGAAGCGGCCCCACAGCCTTAAAATCCTAAGGTCAAAGCCCAAATGTCAAATGAAGGTATCCTGCCGATTTTATATTCAATCGGCCTCCATCCACCATTTGACATGTTGGTCGGAACAATAACAAAACGCGGTTATCTTAAAAGATTAAGCGGGCGCGGTTTATCCCCACTGGTCGGGACAGAGCCCGACCCTACCCGGGAACCCTCAAAACGCCAGGGGTCGGAGTGATTAGCGTAGGGCCGGCCTCTGCGCCGGCCTGAATGCATTCGTTTCCCGTCTGGTGGTTTAATGGCCGCCTTTACAGCATAAGCCAGCGACAGGAATTTCAAAATTCGAAAACCGAAAGTTGAATTTCAATCAAATTCTCCCACGGTATCTGTGTGTGTCGCTACATATCGTTTCAAGAGATAGGGCAATCCCCTTGAGAAAATTTCTCAAGACAGATATATAGGGCCCAGTCCAATGATGAAAGGAACCTGATGCTCGGCGCTCAAGAAATATTGATTATATCCGCCATTGTCGTGGGGGCTATCGTCATTCCTCGCGCACTGAATCAAAAAAAGCCCGCACCAAGGCCGATGTTGCCAAGAAAAAAACTATCCGGTCTGCAACGCATGGCCATCGCCGCCACCATCATGTTTCCACTCGCGGTCGCCGCAATCATGCAACCCTGGCGCAAAGATCCCCTTGCCTTTCTCTATATTGGCATAGGACCGGTAGCGGCGGCATGGCTCTCGTATTGGGTCGCCCGTGGATTCCACCGCCGATAGCTCGCCTCAAATGCCCAATACGCTATTTGTTCACTACCGCTTTATTGCTCCAAGTGAGTTTCCCATACGCCATTTGTTCACAACGCAAAGGGCATTTTCAATGTTTTGCCATCTTTTTTATGCAACATCAGGGTTTACCCTGATGTTGCAAAAGCCGGAGGGCTCCAGAGTCAAGGCGTCGAGGGTGAAGCCGTAGTCAATCTACTGCGAACCCTCGACAACACAGGATCTGGAGTCCTCCGGCTTTCCCGTAGGGTAAAAAAGATGGCATAAAATAGATCCAATCCTTACGTTCACTACCGCTTTATTGCTCCAAGTGAGTTTCCCATACGCCATTTGTTCACAGCGCAAAGGGCATTTTCAATGTTTTGCCATCTTTTTTATGCAACATCAGGGTTCAGCCAGTGTCCGATAGCATTGGCATAATAGCGCAGGATGGGCGCTTCTTCCGGGACTATTCGAATTTTGTTATCCGAAGCCGTAATCACTCTACGCAGCAGTAGAAAGTCCACAGCGTCCGCGATGACGCCGGTCTGTTTGGTGTGCGACATAGCAATTACCGGTGCGCCGCGGTCCTGTAATCGGCTTTGAAGCTGTGCAGCCCGCTCTTCTATGGAAAGAATCTCGATCTCCTCTTCCGATGCAGCCAACAGAACGGTGGAGACCAAGGACACCGGCAAAACGGGAATCACTCCGGCAATTCCTTCCATCAGCCTTCGACATAGCCTTTCTACTTCCGGAAATCGTTGGGTTCGCTGCATGCGGCCAAAATCGATACCCTGTTCCCGGCAATAGGCTTTTACCGACACCGGTGTGCCAAAATTCACGCAGGCATATCCATAGCGGCGCCAACGACTCATCCCCATCAAGTAAAGACTATGGCCGATAAACATCAAAGTTGTACGGATGACGAACCATCTGCTGCGTTTTACAGCGGCCGGATCCAATTGGCGCAGCAAACTGCGGTCTTCCAACGTGCGGTCGTAGTTGATACCCACGGGTACAAAAACGATGTCTCGATCATTGGAAAGATTGAATTCACGCAACATATAATCAATCAGTCCCAACTTGGGCGCTTGCATCCGTCCATCCCGGCTCAAACCGCCCTCCAGAAACACGGCTTGGCAGACGCCTTCCTTTGTCGCCATATGGATGTAGCGCTCCAGCACGCGCCGGTAAAGTCCATCGCCTGATTTGCGACGCACAAAAAAAGCGCCCATGGCGCGGATTAAAGACTGCAGCGGCCAGATCTTTGCCCATTCACCCACGGCATACGAAAGGGTCGTCCGCTCGGCCACAAGAAATGCCACCAGCACATAGTCCATATTGGATCGGTGGTTCATCACAAAGACCACAGTGGCATCCGGATCGATGTGATTAAAGCGCTTGCCGTCCAAAAGCCCCACCCTGACACGATACAATAGCCCGGCCACCTTCTTTGCAATCCAGTAACCGATGCGAAAATAGAAGTAGGCGTTAAAGGATGGTACAATTTCTTTGACAAATGTCATCACTCGCTTTTGTACCACCTCCTGGGGCATATCTTTTTCACGGGCGTGTGACTGGATGGCATCCAATACTTTGGGGTCATAGGCTAAACGATCGATGAGGACCTGACGTTTGGTCAGCTGAAAAGGACGAATTTCAATACTTAGCCTTGCTCCGATTTCATCGATGACCCGATTGATGCGTCGACGCAAAAACCAACGGGTGCTGGGAATCAGGAAACGATCCAGCACAGCCATGAGCGCCAGGAACAATAGCAGCAAAAAGAACCAGAAAGAGATGGTGATGGAACCCGTCATATCGGACCTGCCTAACAGTAAGGTGAGGGGTTAACTTGATATCTATGGGCCAAATCTTTTTCGTGATTATTCCGACAAAAATACCAAATGACAAAATCCAAATGTCAAATAGCGGGTGGAGACCGATTGAATATAAAGTCGGCAAAATACATTAATGCGGTTATCTGGAAAGCTCAAGCAAATCTTTATAGCGAACGCTATGCCTTATTTGGACATTTGGGTTTTGACATTGGGATTTTTTTCACATTTTCTAAAGGTTTGCATAGATTTTCTTGACAATGTGAACAAAAGTGAACTATGGCAGAAAAAATGGGTAATCAACTACATAGCATAGTGGATTTGTGCTGTGAATCTATCGCGATTATGTAATTGATACCATACTCCTTCTTTATTTCAGCGCAGCGCTCCACCGATTTAATCGGTATGCAATCATTTAACGGTCTGTATTAGTTTATAATATATAAAAGGCACCAAAACTTGGAGGTCTAACGCTATTTAGGCACGTTCCTTGCTTTAAGCATAATTGTGCATGCCACCGATTCGATGGTGTGACATAGAGGTAACAATGTCGGAATCACGGGACCCGGAAAAAACCGTCAAGGTTGATAAGGAAGTGAGGAAGAAAATGGTTCGAAAGCTTTGGTGGTTCACCTTCATCATGTTGAGTTTGGGGAGCTTTTTAATCATGGTGCGCGGAGCCATGATGGCCTTTTAGCGCGACCTGCCTGTTATGCCCCCCTATCCCGCAAGCGGTTAAGGACCCTTTTTCACCGTAAACCGCCACTCCGCGGGGATAATCCCAATCCACCGTCTATTGAGACAGCTTCTATTGTTATTTCGCAGAACTAGGTGACATTTTTTTGTTATTATTTCGACCAAAAATGTCAAATGACAAAACCAAATGTCAAATGGTGGATGGGGTCGATTAAATATAAAATCGGTAGAATACCTTTTCTAATCCGCTTGAAACCAATGGGACAGAGAGGTGAAGTGTCTTCCATCGGAGCGGTTGAAAAGCATTTGGTCGTTTCGAAGATCATCGAACCAGATATACAAATGAATGTTCAAAAGTTCTTCTGATGTCCAAGCATCCAACACGAAAGGCAAATCTTCAAAGCCGATCGATAGTTCGTGGTTGACGATCAACACAACGTTTGGGAGGGTGGTATTCACGTCAATTTTTTCAAGCCGATGAACGCACTGTTTCAATTGCAGGGCTAAATTCTGTTGAAAGGAATCTTTTTTTTGTTCATCGATCACTACTCGCATGGGCAGATCGTCCGATGATTGTTCTTTACCGATGGAAATCAACGTGCCGCGGAAGCACACCTTTCCCTTCCGACGCGCCCGAAAATCTCCCGATCCACCGGCCACGGCGTCCTGTCCCCCTATGGGTTCCCATTGAAATCCTTTATACGAGAGATATGTTTTGACGCGTTTCAGGTCCGGCTTCATTTTGGTCATGGCAACTCCCTATCCTTTTTAAGGGGAGACATAATACCCGTACTCTTTGGCGTTTACATTATGACGCTTCTCCCAGCCGATGGTGGACGACGGCATGGGGCCGTAATCGTGGCCCGGCCATACCACCGTATCGTCCGGCAGCGTCATCAGTCGTCGTATGGATGCGCCGAGGGTTGGGCGATGGCCGCCGGCCAGATCGGTCCGACCGCTGTCGCCGACAAACAAGGTGTCTCCGGTAAATAGATGGCCCCGGGCATAAAGGCAAATCCCGCCTGGGGTGTGACCCGGCGTATGGATAATGTCAAAGGTGATCCGGCCCAGCGTAAGATGCTTCTCATCACAGAGAAACCGATCGGCTTGAGGATAACGATCGGCATCCGATGCATGGATCAGGACCGTCGCTCCCGTGAGCGATTTGAGCGGGGCGTTGCCGGCAGTGTGGTCTCCATGACCGTGGGTGTTGACAATGGTGACGATGTCTAACTTCTCTTTTTGTGCAATGGACGCAATCCGTTCGGCGTCTGCGCCGGGATCGATCGCCATGGCCTGGCGCGTTTTCTCGCAGCCCACCAAATAGCTGAAATTGTCCATCACGCCCACTTCAATTTGTTTGATGATCATGTATCGGCTCCTTGGTACCCTTCATTTCGGGTGAATGTTACCCATTTTTGGTCTCGGTATATTATATATGGATTGGGAAACGGCTGTGCAAGCAGCAATTCCCGCTGAAACGAACGCCGGGAGGGGATAAACCCCGACCTTAAAAAAAATAGTGGGTGGAGATCACCCCCCCCCTGGCCTGAATCGCTTATTTATTACCTATGGCGGGGTTTATCCCCCAGTAAGCGCTTGAATAAGGATATTTAGCAGATTTTTTAATTTTCACTAATACCACCTTCTGAACCGGTCGGGACAGAGCCCAACCCTACAAAAACCCTCAAAGCGCCAGGGACCGGAGTGATCCGTAGGGCCGGCCTCTGCGCCGGCCTGGTATAAATTCCGATATCCTGTATAGAGAACCGTATTCTTAATTAAGCCCTTAGGGGGTTTATCCCCGCTCGTTGGACGTAAGCCTTGAAAAAAGGTTGTGAAACAAGGGGCTAAAATTATCTAAAAATCCGCCCATAAAAGGCATTATCATATCCAGCGAGAATTACCGCAATGATACGCAGTTTTTGACAAGTTGGATTTTGGTGAGATATCTTATGTGTTCAGAGGTGCCAAGATGGACTCACCGTTTTTGTCGCAGATAGTTGCAGATGTGATTCTATTTCTCCACCTTTTGATTGTACTGTTCATCGTGATGGGTTTGGTTTTCATCCTTGTGGGAAAAATGGCGGCATGGTCCTGGGTGAGAAATCCCTGGTTTCGTATCGTTCATCTTGCTGTCATCGCCGTTGTTGTGATTCAATCTTGGTTGGGCGTCATCTGTCCACTCACAACTTGGGAGATGGCACTGCGTTCAAAATCGGAAGGCCGGGTTTATATCGGGTCCTTCGTATCTCACTGGATAGAGACTTTATTGTATTATCGTGCGCCTGATTGGATGTTTATGGTGGGATATACTGTATTTGGCGCCATAGTGGCACTCGGTTGGTACTGGGTGCGACCACGTTCTTTTCGAAGGCAAACGCGTATGCCATAGTATGATCGCCGGCGTCAACACCAGAGCCGCACAAGGGAATCATCATGCAAAAGGAAGCCGCAGAAAGCCCTTTAACCGCATTCAGCCACCGGCTATTGGCCGACCAGGTCCACAAGCAATACGAACATATTGTTTTCGGAACGGCCGCCACCCTCATCAACGCCATGATTACGGTGTTCATTTTAAAAGCCCAGGTCGGGCATCTGCGCCTGTCCACTTGGTTGGTGTGTGCTGTCATGGTGAGTGCCTGCCGGCTTGTTCTTCATCGTTGCTATAAACATTCCCCCACCCAATATTCGCAGCCGGAGAAATGGAATACTTGGTTCATGGTGACCCTTTTCCTGTCCGGCCTTCTGTGGGGTGCGGTTGCGGTCTTTCTGTTTCCCGCAGCGTCCATCGGTCATCAGGTCTTTATCGCCTTTGTCACCGGCGGTATGGTGGCCGGTGCCGTAAGCGCTTTCACATCCCTAATGGCCGCGTATTTCATTTTCAGCATTCCGGCACTGATGCCGATCATTGTGCGTTTTTTCCTGCTTGGCAGCCAAATACATATCGCCATGGGGGTGATGACTTTGCTTTTTCTTCTCATCGTAAGCCTTACAGCCAGACGCATGCATCAAAATATTCTCCATCTGTTGATGATGAAATATGAAAGAGGGGAGCTCATCGCCGACTTGCAACGCGAAGTTGAACAACGCAAGGAAGCTCAGGAAGAATTAGGCCGGCAAAAAGAACAAGTCGAAGAATTGGTGTTGCAGCGCACCGCACAGCTCAAAAGCGTGAACCAGCGACTGCGCGCCATCCTCAATTATGCGCCCCTGGTCATCTGGGCGGTGGATCAAAAAGGCATGCTGACCTTTTGCGACGGCAAGGGCATGGAAAACATCGGTTTTGATCCCGGCAAATCAATGGGGCACTCCCTTTTTGAATTATTCGCTGAAGGCAGTCCTATTGTTGAAATTACCCGCCGGGTACTGGCAGGTGAGTTCATTTCCGAAACGGTTGGTATTGAGGATGCATTTTTTGAAGTGCGCTACCAACCCATCATCAATACAGACGATCATTGGTCCGGCGCCATCGGGGTGGCCATCGACGTGACCGAGCAGAGATCGGCGAAGGAGGCGCTGCGCAAAAGCGATGAAAAATATCGGGATTTGGTGGAAAATATCAACGATGTGCTCTTTGCCGTCGACGGGGATGGTATGATTGCCTACATCAGCCCGGTGATTGAATCAGTGCTCGGTTATCGCGTAGCAGAGATTACCGACCGGTGTTTTTTTGATTATATTCACCATCAGGACCAGGCGCGCCTGCGGGAGGATTTTCATAAAGCCTTGGATCGGATCGGTCAACCGCGAGAGTATCGTTTTGTCGGCAAAAACGGCAAAACGAAATGGTGCCGCGTTAATTCCCGCCCCATTTCGGAAAACGGAGAGAAGATCGGCATTCAAGGGGTCCTGGTGGATATCGATCATTCAAAGCGTCTGGAGGCCCAATTACAGCGGTCCCAGAAAATGGAAGCTTTGGGAATTTTGGCAGGCGGTGTGGCCCATGATTTGAATAATATCCTCAGCGGCATCGTCAGTTACCCGGAATTGCTGTTGATGGATCTGGACAAGGACAGCCCCTTGCGGCCTCCACTGAATACCATTAAAAAAGCGGGAGAAAACGCTGCAACGATTGTGCAAGACTTGTTGACGCTCGCCTGCAAAGGCGTCCCGACGAAAGAACTGCTCAATTTGAACCGTCTGGTAGAACACTGCCTCGATTCTTCTGAAATTATTTCGTTGATGCACCATCATCCAAACGTAAAAATCGCCACGCGATTGGAATCCGATCTGTTGAATCTTTACGGTTCTTCCACACAAATTTCCAAGTCCCTTACCAATTTGATCATCAATGCCGTTGAAGCCATGCCGGAAGGCGGCCGCATCGGCATCTCCACTGGAAATCGTTACGCGGACCGCGTGGTATCCGGCTTTGATGCCGTTGAGGAGGGCGAATATGTTGTGCTGTCCATCGTAGATTGCGGAATCGGCATGGCTGAGGAGGATCAAGCCAGGATTTTTGAGCCGTTCTATACCAAGAAGGTCATGGGACGGGGCGGATCAGGACTGGGTATGGCCGTGGTATGGGGAACGGTAAAAGATCACAAGGGATTCATCGACCTTAAAAGCGAGCAAGGACGGGGCACCCGGTTTGAATTGTTTTTCCCCGCCACCCGGGATCAGCTAAAGACAATTTCGGCCCCGAGGGATATATCCGATCTGATGGGCCATGGGGAATTTATTTTGGTCATCGACGATATGCCGGCCCAGCGTGAGATCGCCGGCAGTATTCTCCAACGCCTGGGGTATCGCACCAAATCGGTGGACAGTGGTGAGGCGGCCATAGAATATTTGCGTCGCAACAGTGTCGACCTGCTGATTTTGGACATGATCATGGAGCCGGGAATGGACGGGTATGAAACTTATCGTCAAATCGTCAGCATTCGGCCGGGACAAAAAGCGATCATTGCCAGCGGCTATGCGGAAAATGAAAAAGTAAACGATACACAAAACCTGGGAGCCGTACGATACATCAAAAAGCCATATACCCTTTCCGCAATCGGCCAATTGATAAAAGCAGTACTGCAGGATTAATAGATGCCTCTCAACCGATAAGATCTTTAGATACAGATAAACGGACGCCACATGAAAACCACTTCTCTGCACATTAAAACCCCCCTGATCGAGTCCGCGCCGCTATCTCGAAAAGTGAAAGGATCGGTGTGGCTGAAAGTCGAAGCCCTTCAACCCACCGGTTCCTTCAAGTTGCGGGGCGTCGGACACGCATGTCGGCGATACGCATCGGAGGGCGCTAAACGCTTTATCAGCTCTTCCGGAGGAAATGCCGGCATTGCCGTGGCATACGCCGGCAAGAAATTGGGTGTGGCGGTGACCGTGGTCATCCCCCACTCAACGCCCCAACGATCCATTGAACTGATTCGGCAGGAGCCGGCGAATGTGGTGGTTCACGGCCGCACCTGGCAGGAATCCCATGAATATGCCGTCAGCCTGTTGGATGACCAGGCCCGCTATCTGCATCCTTTTGATGATCCGCTGCTGTGGGAGGGGCATGCCACCATCATGGATGAAGTCATAGCCGCCGGTCTGGTGCCGGATGCCATCGTGTTATCCGTCGGGGGCGGCGGATTGCTCTGTGGCGTGTTGGAAGGATTGCGCCGTAACAACATGGCCGGGACCCCCGTATGGGCCATTGAAACCGAAGGGGCCGATTCCCTGGCAAAGTCTCTGAAAGCGGGAAGACCTGTGGAATTGGACGATATCCGTAGTCTTGCGACCTCTTTGGGAGCCAAAAAGATCGCCCAAACCGCCTATGATTGGAGCCGCACCGCGGGGGTTGTCAGCCATGTGGTGAGCGACAGGGCGGCGGTGGATGCCTGCCTGCAATTTACCGCGGATCATCGCCTGCTGGTGGAGCCGGCATGCGGCGCATCACTGGCGGCCGTATACGAGCCGGTCGCTGACTTGTCATCCAAGCAAAACATCCTCGTGATAATATGCGGCGGTGCAGGCGTTACCATCCAGCAGCTCCAAGCGTGGGACCGGCAGCTGGACCAAAAACGACCGTCGTCAGTGCAAAAGTAGCATAACTGCCGTTTTCCGCGATCTATTTCTATATCCAATAATAGTAAACGGTTTGGAACGTAATAAAGATACCACAAGAAGTTGTGCGAAAATTCCAACCCGGTCATATTCAATAGTCTCAATATACGACCGTTTGATGAGACTTCCAACCAACACTCAAAAATGTTGCGTTTTCCCAATAAATTCGGTATCAATCCATTATTTCTTTTTCTAATTCTCATTAATTCCAAAAACGCGTCCATTTTCGAGACCTCTACGGTCAGCTGGCGAAGCCATAAAAAATCTTCACTGACAGGATAAGTGGAGGCAGAACCGAGAGTCCAGGTGTGGCGAATGCCCTAAGCGGTGGAATCACACCCGCCGAAAAAGCCAACATCAAAACACCCTAATAGTGTGATGTAGATCACATTTTTTTTTGCCTATACGTATAAGAGTATATTCGGATTGGTGCTTTTTGCTAATTTCCTTAGCACGGTGCAGGGTAGCTAAGAATATCCCTCGAATTAATTCTGTTGAATAAGAATTGGCGCTTCTACATCTTTTTTGCTCTATGTGGCTTGGCATTCGGCGATGGTGAACGCTTTATGTGCGGCAGTTGCAGCGAGACCCTGACGTAACCGATGGATGATCTGAAAAGAACTACCCGTGAGGTGCATGAATGGCAGGGCTATCGGCGCTGATGCAATTTTATTACTTTTAGAAGGGAAAACAAAATGAAAGTGTTTCTCGCCTTTTGCTTCTTCTTTGGGTCCATTCTTGGCGTTGGTGCTTTGCTTTTATTTTGTTTTCTCCTTGCACCTTCTGAATATACGCTTGATAAAGATGTAGTCAAAATCGATAGTGGTACTTTCCGGCATCCAGAAAGAATTTTTCCAGATTTGCCGGTAAAAAGCCGATACAACTACCCCGGAATGCAAGCTAGCCTGAAGGCAAAAAATACCAACACGACGGCTTTTGTCCTGGTTCCGCGAGATGCAGAAGAGGCCAGATCCATTTTTAAAAATTATGCCGAGCAATATCTACAAGGGATTTTATCTCGCAATAGCGGGATCTGTTATTACAACTATAAAAAGAAGGAATTGGGTGTTGCTGGCCGTATGAAACTCCTGGAAGGGGTTATCGTCCACGTTGAAGGCAAGGATTATCCGTCTGTTGATCAGGCAATCGACAGATCGGCACTATTGGTGCGAAACCCGGAAGCGAATTTTTTTACTGATATCGCCCATACAGATAAGTATCTGCTGCATATTTTGGTATATATTTTATTATATGTCGCCCTGCTCTTTCCGCTCTGGTGCCGGGTTGCCTCATGGGCGGCTACAGTTCCGCCAAAACCCGGCATTGAGCCTGTGAATGAAGATGAACTCAGACAGCGGTTGCTGGCTGTTAACGAAGCGGATTCTCCGTTGCAAGTTGTGGAAGGAAAAAAAGGGAAGATGGACATTGTCTGGCGTCTGGCTGATGCCAAATGGGCAGGGCTTATGACCCTGAACAAACTAAAACGCACTCAGATCATCCGTATCAAACTCTCCGGGGAGGATGCAGCGTGCCGTGCTATTGATATTTCAAAGACGGTACGCGGCTCAGCAGATGCGCGTACCTTGCACTTTGGCTTTGGTTTCAGTTTTTTCCGCGGAATCGTTTTTTTCCAAAAGGAATATGAGACCCAGTATGGATTGTTTTTTAAAGAGGGCCGTCTGGCAATTGACAATGCCTATCGTTATACATTCAACAGTGCTGAAATGAAGAGCCCTGTGATGCAGATTGTCAGAGACAGTGGCTGGAGGTACAAGCCGGTGATTTTCTTTTCCAGGTGGCTGAGCGGTTAAACGTGTTGCCGGTTCGCCACAAGACTCCTGCCGCTCACGATGCGCTCTTTTTGGCCTTCATATTGGGAGAGGCAAAGATTTACAATGGTGGTCTCCTCTACCTGTCTCTGACCATTTTTGGCACCATGGGGTACGTGGAGATTCAGTTCAGGATCCTATTCATAGGGGACCGGGCCCGCAAAGTAAGCGGGTAAGGACGTCATCCGGTGTCTTCCAGGGAATCTAGGAATCCTGATTCATGAAAGGAGGTTAAAATGGTTGAAAACTATGCATCGGTGGGGAAAAGGGTACTTGGCGCGATTATCGACATGGTGCTCCTGTTTCTGATCGCGTTCATTTTCTCAAGCCTGTTCGGTTCCGTGGAGGGCGGGGCTTTCTCTGTCTCCGGGCTACCGGCCTTGGTGATGTTTATCTTTTGGTTCGCCTATTTCGTGGTGCTCGAGGCTACAACAGGAAAGACCGTCGGCAAATATGTTGCCAAAACCAAAGTGGTCGATGAATCCGGCGGGCATATTTCATGGGGTGTTTCGGTCGGAAGAAATCTGATGCGCATCATCGATGGATTTTTCTTTTATTTGGTTGGCTTTATTGTGGCATTGGTTTCCAAAAAGAATCAAAGGTTGGGAGATATCGTATCCAGGACGTTTGTCATCAACGGATAGGGGTATTTCTAAACAAAAAGAAATTTCGCGATTCTGGACCAAAAATCCCTAAACGGGAAACATACGGATTCTATACGGGCAGATCTTATGCGATTGCCACTTTATTCTGGAGGGCAACCATCACAGCTTAAGACCTTAACATATAAGGCCCTTCGCTCCTTCATGCTGGCCCCTCCATACTCCGTCACAACGCAATACCGCCCCCCAATTTGACAAATCCGCCCTGCAGATATAGGAAAGATCCAAACAATAGAACCCGTTGAAGGAAGCGACAAATAGATACCGATCCTATATTGGGTCAGACGTTCGTGCCCTTTCTCAACGAGCCTTACACTCCGCAGTGCGCCTTAGCGGCGATCATGTCGTATTCGGCTTTCGTCATCGTGAGGTCACTGCTGCAAAACGGAGATAGCGTTCATTGAAACATTTCTTTTTTACGGTACTGGTCATTCTCGCGATTATTGTACCAACGTTTTTTGCCGCACAATGGTACTTCGACAAACATTCCATGTTTTTGATTGCCGGAAAAGAAGATCCGATACCCGCCTATTCCGATGCCCGGACACAAAAGGACTTTTACCTGGAAAAGTATAATTGGATGCGCCGGCTGACGGTCGATGCGTATGATTCGGCACACCCGTCCGAATCTGACAAAAAAGCTGCTCTCTCGTTTTTAGACAATGTATGCAGAACCTATGCTTATACAGCAGAGCCCGAGGATTTTATCCGCCTGGAAAAGCAGGGGCAGGCACTCCTTGCGACCGGCAACACCGATCCGCTGATTTCCATATGGTACGGGATCGCACTGTATGAAAACGGCAAACCCGACCAGGCCGTGGCGTTTCTGGATGCCGCCAAATACTGGTATAGAAAACAATATCCGCGGATCAATGCTTTTTTCGCATTCGAAGTCAAGGCCAGGTTGTATCACGATAAACAAGACACCTATCCAGACATGACAAGAAAGATTTATTTCCGGGTCATGACCTATTTTATTCAGGCCTTGAAGAATAACGAATTTCAAAAAGGCGAGTCCCACATTGCCTTCCGCCTGTTGGACGAAATGGATTACGATCCGGATGATTTTGATCTGTTCCGAATGATTACTCCCATTGTAAAAAAAGATAAAAGAATTGATCAATGGTGCGAAATGTAAGCTCTAAGTCGATTTTCGTGGGGGTTTTGGTCCAAATAAAAATTAATTTCAAGTTGATAACTTGGTCCGACCTAATGTCATTAACTTAAGGCTTTGATGCTTTCAAATGTATTACCGTGATCGAAATCGCTATCGGGATCGGGATCGAACATGTTCGTACACAACTTTCGGGTTTCACCGATTGCCATCATA
>JASFER010000102.1:0-19209 GCA_050124755.1 Desulfobacteraceae bacterium | reverse complement strand
AACATGGCGGCGGACCATTTAAAAGTGGTTGACGCCGAACTCAATTTAAAGGCGGTGCTTAAAAAAACGCCGGATAGCACGGCCTACGATTATTGTTGTGTTTTTCATTAATCCATAGCAGAATCCCGGCAAAGTTTTTTTACTAAGGAGGAAAATTAAAGTGGTATTATCGACCCAAGACAAAAAAGCGCTGATCGAAAAATATAAGCTGCATGACTCCGACACCGGAAGCCCTGAAGTCCAGATCGGGCTGCTCTCCCACCGGATTCAATACCTCACTGAGCATTTGAAGGTTCACAAAAAGGACCATCACTCCCGCCGCGGGCTGCTCATGCTGGTCGGGCGACGAAGACGCCTGCTGAACTATGTCAAAAAGAATGACGTGAAAAGATACCGCAGCATTATCGAAACACTGGGACTGCGCAGATAGCCCCTATCGACTGCGGATACACCGGCGGCCGGCAAACCGAGCGTCCAATTACAGCGTTTGGATTCTCGCGCAAAACTGGTTTTTGCCCAGAGGCTGATGAATCGTATCACAGGCCTTAACGGATCAGCATGATTGCACTTGGGCCGCATTAAAAATGAGGAGTAAGGAATGGAAAGAATTGTAACTGCGGATGTGGGGGGCCAAACCCTATCCATTCGCGCTGGAAAAGTAGCCAAACAGGCCGGCGGGTCGGTCATCGTCCAATATGGTGACACCATGGTGCTGGTAACCGTGGTAGCGGCCAACGAAGAACGTGCGGCCAGCTTTTTGCCTTTGACTGTTGAATATCAAGAAAAAATTTACGCCGCCGGGCGCATCCCCGGTAATTATTTCAGGCGCGAAATCGGCCGGCCCAGCGAAAAAGAGACCCTCACGGCACGTCTCATCGACCGGCCCATTCGACCGCTTTTTCCCAAGCAGTGGCGCTATGAGACCCAGGTCATTGCCACGGTCCTCTCCATGGACAAAGAAAACGATCCCGATATGCTGGCCATGGTGGGTGCTTCTGCAGCGCTCTGCCTATCGGATATTCATTTTGCCGGACCCATTGCCGGCGTCCGCGTGGCCCGTGTCAACGGCGAACTGATCGCCAACCCCACCATCAAACAATCGGAAGAGGCCGATATCAATCTGATCGTGGCCGGCTCCAAGACCGGTGTGGTGATGGTGGAGGGCGGTGCCGCTATTGTCCCCGAAGCCGATATGCTGGAAGCCATCTTCTTCGGGCACCAGGCCATGCAACCGCTGATTGCCATTCAGGAAGAGTTGGTTGCGCAGCTGGGCAAACCCAAACGCGAATTTGAACCGCCGGCCCAAGATGAAGAATTGGCCACCCGGCTGTCCGCTCTCGCGGCCGAGCGTATTGCCCAGGCGCTGGTCATCCCCGAAAAGATGGCCCGCTACAGCGCCATGCGAGAACTTAAAGCCGAAATATTCCAATCCCTGGGAGAAGCATATGAAGATCGCCAAGAGGAAGTGTACGATCTTCTGGGAAATATTCAGAAAAAGATCTCCCGCGATATGATTCTGAACGAAGGGCGCCGCATCGACGGCCGTAAATTCGATGAGATCCGTCCCATTTCATGTGAAGTGGGTACTTTGCCCCGTCCCCATGGCAGCGCCCTGTTCACCCGCGGTGAAACCCAGGTATTGGGCGTCTTGACCCTCGGTTCCGGGCAGGATGAACAACGCGTTGAAACCCTCAGCGGTGAAGAGATGCGGCCGTTTATGCTGCATTACAATTTCCCGCCCTATTCCGTCGGCGAAGTCAAGCGGGTGGGATCGCCCAGCCGTCGCGATATCGGTCACGGGGGGCTGTCCACGCGAGCCATTGAACGCGTGCTTCCCGACCGGGAGGATTTCGACTACACCATTCGGCTGGTCTCCGAAGTCATGGAGTCCAACGGATCCTCATCCATGGGAACCGTCTGCTCCGGCACCCTGGCCTTGATGGACGGCGGCGTCCCCATCAAAGCGCCGGTCTCCGGAATCGCCATGGGATTGATTCAGGAGGGCGACCAGGTGGTGATTCTCTCGGATATCCTGGGAGACGAAGATCACTTCGGCGATATGGATTTTAAGGTCACCGGCACCCGTAACGGGGTTACCGCCCTCCAGATGGATATCAAAATCCTTGAGCTTTCCAAGGAGATCATGGAAAAAGCGCTGGAACAGGCCCGTGCGGGAAGGATTCATATTCTCGAAAAGATGATGGAAGCCCTGGACACGCCCCGCAAGGACATATCGCCCTTTGCACCTAAAATCCTGACCATTAAAATCAACCCGGATAAAATCCGGGACATCATCGGACCGGGCGGCAAAGTCATCCGCGCCATCCAGAGCGAAACCGATACCCGCATCGACATTGCCGATGACGGTACGGTAAAAATCGCTGCCGACAACCAGGAAAACGGCGAAGCCGCCCTGGAGCAGGTCAAGGCCATCACCATGGAACCCGAAGAGGGCGTTATTTACGAAGGCAAGGTGGTTAAAACCACCGACTTCGGCGCCTTTGTACAATTGACCCCGGGGACCGACGGTTTGGTGCATATCTCTCAATTAGCCAACCGGCGGGTAAATAAAGTGACGGATGTGGTCAAAGAAGGCGATATGATCAAGGTTAAAGTGCTTGAGGTCTCCAAAGACGGTCGCATTCGATTGAGCCTCAAAGCGGCGCTGAATGAGGAAAAGGCCCAAGGTGATCAATAAAACCGTTCTTCCCAATGGCGTAAAAATTATCACCAAAAAGATCCCCCACGTTCGATCCGTCTCCATGGGAGTATGGGTCAACGTCGGGGCTCGCGATGAAACCAACGATCAGAGCGGGTTGTCCCATTTTATAGAACATATGATCTTCAAAGGGACGGCCCGCCGCAGCGCCTACCAGATTGCCAAAGAGTTCGACGCCATCGGCGGCCACACCAACGCCTTCACCTCCATGGAGCACACCTGCTACCATGCCAAAGTTATGGATGCACACCTTGAAACCATGGTGGACATCCTGTCGGACATCTTCTTAAATTCCATTTTCGATCCCCGGGAGGTGGAACGCGAGCGTCCGGTGATCTTCCAGGAGATCGGCATGGTGGAAGATTCTCCTGAAGAGTACCTGCATCAGCTGGCCAGCCGGGACTTCTGGGGCGAACACCCCCTAGGGCGCTCTATTATGGGAACCCGGGAGAACATTCTCAATTTCAAAGCCGAAATAATCAAGGACTTTTTCCATCAGTTCTATCATCCGGAACGCATCCTCATTTCAGTGGTCGGAAACGTAGACCATAACAATATCGTGGATCTGGTGGGACCGGCATTTGACTCCATTCACAATGGTCAAACCCTGCCGGCACGGTGCCTGCCCGTCATCAAACCAAAGGGACAGGCGCTGCATCGCGATTTGGAACAGGCCCACGTCTGCCTCTCCACCCTTGGCATGTCCATTACCGATCCCCGGCGGTTTGCCTACTCGCTGATGAATACCATCCTGGGCGGTAATATGAGCTCCAGGCTCTTTCAAGAAATCCGCGAAAAACGGGGTTTGGCCTATTCGGTATACTCTTTTATGGCCTCCCACATGGACACCGGCATGTTCGGGGTATACGCCGGTTTGAACCCCAACGCCGTCATGCAAACCATCGACCTGCTGGCGGAGGCCATGCAACACCTCAAACAGCATCCGGTTTCCACCGCCGAATTACAAGACGCCAAGGAGTTCACCAAAGGCAACCTGTACCTGGCCACCGAAAGCGTGGACAACCAGATGGTGCGCCTGGCCCAAAATGAAATCCACTTCAACGACTACATCCCGCTGAAGAAGGTGGTCGACAGCATCGAGGCGGTTCAGGTCGAAGAAATACAGGCTTTGGCTGCAGAACTATTTCAACCAAAGCAGGCATCGTTGACCCTGCTTGGTCCGGTGGATAAAAACAAGGATTGGGCGGCACACATTAAATTTTAGACCATAGCATTCACTGGAGCATCCAATTGGCGGGCCGACAAGTGCAACGCTTTACGAAACATTTTGCCGAGTAGATATGACCACTGCACTGACCGTTGAATTCAAAAGACTTTACCCGGAACGCGACCAAGATATCCAGTTGCCCCGTTATATGACGCCCCACGCAGCAGGCATGGACATATGCGCAGCCGTGACAGACACCCTGGTGATCGAGCCGGGAGACATCGCCTTGGTCCCCACCGGTTTTGCCATGGCCCTGCCCGAAGGTTTTGAAGCCCAAATCCGCCCCCGCAGCGGATTGGCGGTCAAGCACGGCATCACCGTGGTCAACGCGCCCGGCACCATCGATTGCGACTATCGCGGTGAGGTCAAGGTCGGTCTGGTCAACCTGGGCAAAGCCGCCTACACCATCAAGCGCGGCGAACGCATCGCTCAAATGATCATTGGGCAAGTCTGCCAGGCCCAGTTGCGAGAAGTCGAAGTGCTCGATATTACCGAACGCAATTCAGGCGGGTTTGGAAGCACGGGGGTGTGATGATGAGGTCCGATGGGTCCGGAGTTGATTCTTCCTTTGGCGATGGGGAAAATGCTTTGAGTACCCCACACCAGTTTTAAGTTTAAAGTGTTAAGTTTTTAGCAGTGGTATCCTGTCGATTTTATGTTGGCATCGAGATGGTGTGACAGCCCTAAAACAATAGGCTTTAACCGCGATGATAAATGATTCCGCAGATGGCCGATGTCAGCTTTCAGTCTGTGTGCTGGCCAGCGGCAGCAAGGGCAACGCCATCTACATCAGTGACGGGCAAACCGCCATTTTGATGGATGCCGGTCTTTCCGGCATTGAAATTCAACGCCGCATGGAAGCGGCGCAGTTGGACATCCAGGATCTCAAGGCAATAGTGGTATCCCACGAACACAGCGACCATGTGCGTGGGGTAGGTGTTATGGCGCGCCGATATCATCTGCCGGTATATATCAACCAGGCAACCGCGGCAGCCGCAGCCGGCCAGTTGGGCCGCATCGACGACATGTGTTATTATGACATCGGCCAATCCTTCACCATCGACCAACTGGCCGTCCACCCCTTTGCCATATCCCACGATGCCGCAGATCCCGCCGGTTTCACCGTGGCCCAAAACGGCCGCAAAATCGGCATCGCCACCGACCTGGGCATCGCCACCAACATGGTCAAGCAACACCTTAAAGCCTGCTCGGTGCTGGTGCTGGAAGCCAACCACGACCCGACCATGCTCACCGAGGGCCCTTACCCATGGCCACTGAAACAACGCATCAAAAGCCGCAACGGCCACCTCTCCAACCAGGCGTCCCGCGATCTGCTGGGTGAAATCAAGCACGACGGCCTGTGCCATGTCATCCTGGCCCATCTCAGCGAAGTCAACAACACGCCGGAAAAAGCCCTGGAAGCCGTATACCAGGCCATCCAAAAAGAAGATCAGCTGAAGCTCCATGTGGCCTGCCAGGAAAGGTGCAGCGATTTAGTGGTGTTGCGATGATGATTTCGAGTTTTCCTTCAGAACCGCCACCACCAGCTTGTAAGCTGCACCGACTGCCGGAAGGCAGACCGTCTGAGGTGTATCAGATCTCATGAACTGTTCGACACCTTCCGCCGTCGTCAGGTCCGCCCCGGTTAATTCCCGACAATGAATCGTCCCCATTTCTTTTTCGAAGCGGCGACGAAACTCCTGCACGACTGCCAAAGTATGGAATGCTTCCTCCATGGTTTCGCCCCGTTCCCGCTTAAGTCCAATGGCCATTACGGCTCCGGCTACAGCACCGCACACATCTCCGCTGTTGCCGATCCCTCCGGCAAAACCGAAGCCGATCCTGGGGATAATCGTGTTTTCGATATCCAGTTCGAATTCCCGGCACACGGCCAGAAGTACAGACTCCGATCAAACGTAACCTTGCGTCAGCAATTGTGTCGCCCGATCTGTCTCCACTTTTACCTCCCTTATTTCTTATCCGATTGTTTTGTATCTCAATGTTACAACTTTCGGGTTTCACATATTGACATCATCAGACTCGGTGCGGATAGCCAAATGAGTCATCGGGGCTTATGCTCCAAGTCGATGCTTAAGAACGGCCGGCACGGAGGCCGGCCCTACGTTTATATCGCCATTTCAGCAATGCAGATGGTTTTCGTAGGGCGGGGCTCCGTGCCCGCCCTTAGCCGGCAAACCGCTGCTGCCGGAGTTATGTCCCAGAGCAGGGTCGGCCTCCATGCCGGCCGGGCATCAATGGTTTCCCGTTGCGGTTGTTGAATGTCCGCCATTATTGCATATGACGGTAACAATAATTTCAAAAATCGAAAGTCGAGTCAATTAGCTACTTACCGTCATGGCTTTATTTCAATAGGCGTGCCGATATGGACTGAGTTCCAAATTTCATCCATGGCGCTATTTGTCACCGCTATACAACCATCTGTCCAATTAAACCGCTGCGTAACGAAGGCGAGCCAATCCCAACCATTTTTCTGGCCATGGATCATAATATTACCGCCGGGATCAACACCTCGTTTTTTGGCCCGCTTTTTATCCGCCGCATTCGGATAGGAAATATGGATTGATTTGTGGAAAGCGCTATCTGCTTTCTTATAGTCGAGTGAATAGGTGCCTTCGGGTGTGCGCTCATCCCCCTCCTGCTGTTTATGCCCCTTGGGATGAGCGCCGAAGGCAACATGGTATGCCTTTAAAATCTTGCCATTCTTTTTTAAATATAGCTTTGACTTCGACTTGATAACCAAAACCATATCGGCTTGATCCATGCCAAAGGCAACATTTGAAATAAGTAGCAAGATGATAAAAGAGAATAGTTTTAATATCTTCATATGGATGATTCAGATAGGGTCGCGGCAGCTTTGTCATCACCATGCTCTGAAAAACCGTCCTTGCAGGATGTTAAAGCTATGGAAGCTATAATAAAAACAGCGACGAGCCAAGATCTGTAAAAGCTTGTGTCCTCCACCATTCCCCTTTCCAATTATTATAATTTCGAATGAGCGCTTTTGGGTATGAAGTCGAGGGCAATGCACGGCTTATCTCCAATCACCCAGGCGTCACTTCCTTGTGCAATTTCGAATGCGCATCCCGGCTCTATCTCCGTTTCGTTTCCAAAAGGATCTTTGACCATCATACGGCCAGAGAGGACGTAGCCGATGTGATTTTCCGAATCCCTGCCCACCTGCGGTCCGGCATGCAAAGACCACTGCCAGCCGGGTTGATACGTTCCAAATCCAATGACAGCTGTTCGAAGATCTGCATAGGAACGAGTGCTGCCGTCAATAAATATTCGCGTATTACCAGCAGTACTCGGATTTTCTTTTACTATTCTTGACTGGTTGCCTTTATCTGATTTTGTCATGATCGATAATATTTGTTCTACAGTATTTCTCCCACCTTTTCGCCATATTGGACCAAGGTCTCAACGTCCTGTCGGGAATGGTGCAGGATATCTTCGTCGATCTTTACCCGGCCGGGCTCTAAAATGGTAAGCACGGTGGATCCGCCCATTTGGAAGTAGCCTTTTTCACCACCGCGGGTGCAGTAACCGCCCTCAGGCTGATGCTGGACAATGGAACCCACCATGGTGGCGCCCACCTCGATTTGCAATACCGGCCCCATACTCTTGGTTTGTATGGAACACCAGTGGCGGTAATTTTGACCCCAAATGGCCGGCATATGCCTCAGCGCCAATGGACTCACCGAATAGAGGCGGCCGCCGATAGTCTGAACAGGACCCTGGACGCCATCTTCGATGTAGCCAAAACGATGGTAGTCCCGGGGAGCCAATCGGTATTGAAGACAGGTGCCGCCTGCAAATCGATTTGGAACGGAACCATTGTCCAGCAGCTGATCCAAGGTCAGGGTAACGCCTTTGACGTTCAAGATCGTCTCGTCCCGCAGTTGAAATACTTTCAGACGGCTGTCGGCCGGCGAGATCAAGGCCTGGGGATGTTTGGCGATGGTCCGTGCACCGGGCTTCAACCGGCGAATAAAAAAATCGTTGAAAGATTGAAACCCCCCGGCCGGCACCTGGACTTCGGCCATGTCGATCCCATGCTGGCGTACAAACCCATCGATCTGCCGGCGACTGAAGCGGCAGTGAAGGAGGCGGCCGTAGATGCGGGAAAACAAAACCCGGCTCCACAGGCGGCTAACCGCCATCCGTCCCCATGGACGACTGTAGAAAAAGGCCAATAAGGACCCGCCGGGAACCTGTTCGGTCTCCATGGCTTGGGTTTGCCGATTATAAAGATGAATGACCTCTGGCATCAAAAAACTATTTTTTCTCGATTTTCACAGCCACTGCAAAGCGCCCAGGGCCGGTAATCATCAGGCCGATACAGATGCAGGCCAATGCCGCTGCGTATAGCGGCAGGGTTTTATACCCAATGGTAAAAAAATTGATAAAGTAGAGCGAGTAGACAGTGGTCAGCAGTACCGCGCTGACACGAAAGAGGCCGCCTGTGATCATACCCAAGCTTCCCAATAATTGCAGCAGCAAAAGAATGAAGCCCACCACTTGAAACGGAAAATCCGCCTGCAAAAACTGCAGGTCCCTGCCTGCCTGAATCCAGTAGCGCGAGCCACCGATGAGTTTTGGCAAGGCATTTGTCAGCAAGGTTGCAGCTATACCTAACCGCATCAACAACAATCCCACATTCAACTGGCGTTCACTGGCTGTTTGCATGGCGCTCCCTCTGATTTGAAAAACGTTATTGAACCAATTACATATCGCCCGACAACCGGTGGAGTCAAATTTAAAAAGAAAAAATCACAACATATGGTATTTTGACTTGATTATAACCCCAATAAAGTGTACAGGTAAGCATAAGTTTGGCAGGCGCTTGTGAAGTTGGATCGTATCGCTGACCTCTATATTCAGATTCAAGGTACCCTCAAAGCATGCACTGAAGGGACTTTTCGTTCACCAGCCCACGCAGCCGCGCTTACGAGTCTAACCCATGGACCGAACCCGGTGCTCATCATTGATGATATCGGATTCAGCCGCCCGGTGGCCCAGCGATTTCTGGACCCCAATATCCCCTAAACCTTTTCTCCGCTCCCGCGCCTGCCGCTCTCCTCACGACCAAAACCAGTCTTGACCCATCAGATCATATTGCATATATAAACCCATTTTATGCAAATGCAGCCTGGTGGACGCATTCAACATTCTCAACATCAGCACTTTTGCGGACCGGCTGCAATTAGATTAGGAGGAGATGGAAATGAGCAAAACGTATAAAATTGCCGTGATCCCCGGAGACGGTACCGGTCCTGAAGTGGTTGACGAAGGACGCAAAGCGCTGAATGCGGCTGCTGATAAGTTCGGATTTAAGCTGGAGATGACCGACTTCGATTTTGGCGGTGATCGCTACCTGCGCACCGGCGAGGTGCTTCCCGAATCGGCGGCGGACGACCTCAAACAATTCGATTCCATCTTGCTGGGGGCCATCGGCCACCCTGATGTCAAACCGGGGATTCTTGAAAAGGGTATATTGCTGCGTCTGCGCTTTGAGTTGGATCAATACATCAACCTGCGACCGGTCCGACTTTATCCCGGTGTTGAAACACCGCTGAGGGACAAAGGCCCGGAGCAGATCGACTATACGGTTATTCGCGAAAACTCTGGTGGCATTTACACCGGCACCGGCGGCATCTCCATGAAGGGCACACCCCAGGAAGTAGCGGTTCAAAGTATGGTATACAATCGTTTTCAAGTCGAGCGCTGCCTGCGATACGCCTTTGAGTACGCTCGCAAATTCGGCAAGAAAGCCCGCGGCAAAGGTGAGGCCAACACCCTGGGTTTAGTGGGCAAAACCAACGTGCTGACTTACGTGTTTGATCTTTGGGAGCGTGCCTTTCACGAAATCGGCGAAAAAGATTATCCCGATGTCAAGCGTGAATACTATCACGTAGACGCCACGTGCATGTGGATGGTCAAAAGCCCTGAGTGGTTCGACGTGCTGGTCACTTCCAATATGTTCGGCGACATCATCACCGACCTGGGTGCAGAAACCCAAGGCGGTATGGGAATAGCAGCCGGCGGCAACATCAATCCCGCAGGCGTGAGCATGTTTGAACCTATTGGCGGCTCAGCGCCCAAATATACCGGGATGAACATCATCAACCCACTGGCGGCCATCTGCTCAGGGGCCATGATGCTGGAGACCCTTGGAGAAGTTGAAGCGGCCAACGCCGTTGAAAATGCGGTTAAAGAAGTCACCGGCACCAAAATAAAGAGCCTGTCGGCCGGCAAGATGGGCTACAGCACCTCGGAAGTAGGGGATCTGGTAGCCGAAAGGGTATAAGCACTCTTTTAAGGCAATGACCCAAAAGCCCATCATAACATTGGACAACATCACCGTCCGCATCGGTGGCCAATGGTTGCTCAAGGGGCTGTCGTGGCGTATCAATGCCGGTGAGAACTGGGTCATCTGGGGACCCAACGGGGCGGGTAAAACCACCCTTGCCAAAGCCTTGATGAATCAAGTGGCCGTGGTTCAAGGGCGCATTCACAGGGCGTATCCGGACAGCACCGCCATGGCGCTGGTCGCCTTTGAGCAGCACAACCACTTGTATCTTCAGGAGCAACTGCTCGCAGAGATGGCCCATTTCAGCGGCCGGCCGGACCTGAGGACCACGGCTGGAGAAGTTTTGCGCTCCATCGCCCATGGGGATTCAAAGCATCGCCGTTGGGTGGTCAATCAACTCAAATTTGAAGAGTTGTTGAACAAGCCGATCAACGGGTTGTCCGCTGGAGAGATGCGCAAATTGCTGATCGGCCGCGCCCTGATGGCCAACCCGCGCTTGCTGATCCTGGATGAACCTTTCAACGGCCTCGATCAATGGTTTCAAGAACAGCTTCTGACAATTTTGAATCAATTGGGTCACAGCGGTGTGCAAATGGTGTTGATCACCCATCGGCCCAAAGAGATTCCAAAGGTATTTAATCACCTGCTGCACATTCAAGAGGGAGCGGCCAAATGGAAAGGGCCTGTGCAAGCCTTTTTCGAGGCGGCGCCGAAAAACGCCCTAAATCCGGAAGTCCAAGAGCTCACCGTTCAAAAGATCCAACCCTTACCGACGAATAAAAAAGGCCGTCAGGAGGCGTCCCCGCTCATTATCATGCGCAATGTATCGGTCAGCTATGGTGACCACCGGGTGTTATCCGACGTCGATTGGACAGTGCGCCCCGGCGAAAATTGGGCGCTTGTGGGACCCAATGGTGCCGGCAAGTCCACAATGTTGCGCCTCGTTACCGGAGATAATCTACAGGGGTACGCCAACGAGCTCACCATTTTCGGCCGGCGTAAAGGCTCCGGCGAATCAGTATGGGAGCTCAAGCAGCAAATCGGCTATGTATCTGAAGATATCCAATTGCGATACCAGAAAAAAATGAGCGGATTTGATGTGGTTTGCTCGGGATTTTTTGACTCGGTGGGACTTTACCGGCACTGCTCCATGGAGCAAAAACGGGCCGCCCAAAGGTGGTTGGAAAAAACCGGTACCGGCGATCTGGCAAGCCGGCGCTTTACCGAACTATCCTTTGGCCAGCAACGCATGGTTCTCATCGTTCGCGCTCTGGTAAAAACACCCCGTCTGCTCATTCTGGACGAGCCGTGCAACGGCTTGGACCCGGACAACCGCCAAAGGCTCCTGGGCATGCTGGATGTTATCGGCGGCAGCGGCGCAACCAACCTGCTCTATGTCAGCCACCGCCCAGACGAGATCCCAGCATGCATCACCCATCAACTTTTCATCGATGCAGGACGGGTGGTAAAGGGTGGATGATGACGCCGTCCACCAACTCGTAAGGCTGGGAAGGCCGCACCGCCAAACAGTCGGTGATCCCTAAACGCCATCCTTTGAAGCGCTGGTCCAGATCGATGGCCACATTCCCCGTCAGGGGAGACAGGCGACGGCTGAAATCACAGTTATTTCCACTGGTGTCCACAAGGTGAACCACTGAAAACATCTTAAGCTCCGGCATCATCTGTTCCAAATGGGTGCGAACCGCAAGGTGGCCGTTGTCGGCACGATGGTTCCACTTGAGCTTGCGCAGCACATGCAGGCTGCCCAACATGGTGAGAACCTTGGCATCGGGTTGGCTTTGGACCACGGAGGCCAGCTTGATAGCCATGTATTGGTTGCGGGTGACGGCGCCACCGTACTGACTGCCCGGTAGATCAATGGCCACCACTGCAGGTCGCCGATTTGGGTGTAGCCGCCTTAATATTTTAAATAAATTTCGATATTGCGGACAGTCTACGGCCTTGTGAAGGGCAATGCGTGCCAGCCCCCTGCCGGAAGCTAAAAAACCATCGATATGATCCTGCTGATCACTGGCAACCTCAAGGGCCAGATGGGTTACACCGGTTTCATGCAAATGCGCAATGAGGCCTGCCATCTGACGGAGAATGGCAGGTTGCTGGTGAATGGTGCCCACGAAAACAATGTCGTGACGATCCAGTTTTTCATAAATATAGGATTGAACATTCTGTTCAGAATGGGGTTGGGCGTTGAGCATGGTGGCTGATGCAAATTGTGCCATAATCATCAATAATATGCCGATATCCTTGATCATGTTATCCTTGCGGGAAAAGGTGTTGTGGCCTTTTTGGCTATATCGGTCTTTGAAGGGAAAACTTGACGGGTTTTACTGAATGGGACTCCGGGTCAGGTGGATGGGATGGTAGTAACCTCTTGCAAACTGTATCTGCCTGACATATGGTTATAAATCACGTTGCGGCTCGGGATTCGTAAAACAGAATAATCGTTCACGGTACGGAGAAATGGATAAAACCGTTAAAATCCTGGTTATCCTATTCGCAGTGGTGGGTATTGGGCTTTTCGGCTACCACTGGTTCAGCCAGTGGCACATCAGGACCATAGATCAAAAACTTGAAGCCGAAAAAGAAAAGCATCTGGAGCGGATTGCCCAGCTTGAGGCTGAAATTACACGCCTCACCGAAGAGTTGGGTGCCCAGCAGCTTGCCCAGCCGTCCAAATCAGAATTGGTCAATGTATTTGGAGCGGCTAAACCCATGGAACCCATATCTCCGGACGAAGTGGATTGCAAAAAAATCACCGGACAGGTTGTGGCCTTTTTTCAATACCTGGACAGCAAAGCCTATCTGGTCTGGCCGGGTATCAACATGCGGGCTGAAGAGTTATTCGAAAATATATCGAAAAAACTTGCCGCAGCTCCACCCACCAATGTGGGTGAGATGGAAGATCTATACAGCTTGATGCGCAATGTCACCCATTTTTACCGCGTGCTGGGCAAAGACCGCATCGATCTGCTGAAAGAAATCCTCAACAGTGAATCAGCTGTCATGGAACCTGCAATGGCTGTTATTTTTGCCTGGGTCACGGCCTGCAACAATAGTTCCAAGCAACTCAACTTGAACAGCCTCTATCAATACGCTCATTTCTTTTTAAACACACTGGGCGGCCGAAGCTATCTTCTGCGACGCGACCCCAGGCAACGCATGTTGATCAACTACTACGCCCTGCTGGTGATCGACATGGCCAATGATGCCAAACTCAACGCCTACGGCCTCGATATTCGACCCCATCTGGACTATGTCTTCTATGACATCAACAACCAGAAGGGATTGATGTACCGGCAACGCTACCTGTCCAAGCTTTCTGCTTTACAAAATAAATACCAGTAACTCTGCATTTTGTAATAATTCACTTCGGCCTTTCATGGCCGCCATCGCAGGAGGGAAAGAGGCAATGCAGGAGAAGACATTCAAAGCCATGGTCGTAACAGAAAGCGCAGATAAAACCTACCAACGGGACATCGTGGACAAAACCATCGCAGATTTACCGCCCGGGGAGGTGGTGGTGCAAGTCCACTATTCATCTCTCAATTATAAGGATGCGCTGTCCGCCAGCGGCAACAAGGGCGTTACGCGAAAATACCCCCATACCCCCGGCATCGATGCCGCCGGAGTGGTGGTGGAAAGCACCAGCGACCAATTCAAATCCGGCGATGAGGTCATCGTCACCAGTTATGATTTGGGAATGAATACTGCCGGGGGATTCGGACAATATATTCGTGTCCCGGCCGGTTGGGTGGTACCCCTTCCGGAAAATCTGACGCTGCGGGAAAGCATGTGCTATGGAACCGCCGGTTTCACAGCAGCGCTGTCGGTTTACCAGTTGGTGGAACACGGGATTGCCCCGGATCAGGGTGAAATACTGGTCTCCGGTGCCACCGGTGGCGTGGGCGGCATCGCCTTATCCATCCTGAACACAATCGGGTTCGCGGTGGCAGCGGTCAACGGTCTGGTGGATGAAACCGCCTATCTGCAGTCTTTGGGCGCCCAAACCATCATTTCCATCGAAGAGGCCAGCGACCAGAGCGGACGCCCGCTGCTAAAGGGACGATGGGCCGGCAGCGTCGATACCGTAGGCGGCGATATTCTGGCCACCACCATAAAAACGCTCAATCCCTACGGAGTGGTTACCTGCTGCGGCAATGTCGCCTCAGCCGACCTTCCTATCAATGTTTATCCTTTCATTCTACGAGGCGTTACTCTGGTGGGTATCGATTCCCAAAACTGTCCCATGACGCTGCGCCGCAAAACGTGGGAAAGGCTTGCGTCCGAATGGAAAATCCCCAAAATGGAAGAGGTGATCGAAGAAGTCGGCCTGGAGGATTTGAATCAGCGCATCGACAATATGTTGGCGCGTAAACACAAGGGACGGGCTATCGTCAAAATGACCTAGCGAATTCGGGAAATCGATCCTGGGTCAAAACCCGTATGTTCGATGCTTGATCTGCCTGCTTCCGATCCTCGGCCGTATTGTAGCCCCATTCTGCGAAGTAAAGGCGTATATCCAGATCACCGCAATCGGCCATTTGCAGGAGGGTAGGAAGCCTGTCCTCTATAAAATGAAATCGGGCACCTTTGTGACGCCGGGACAACTCCGCCAATACGGCTGATTTCCGGCCGCTTTCCAAGCCGAAGACGTGTGCTTCAGGAATCCGGAGGCCGGCCGCATCACACAGCGCTAAAGCAAACCGCTTCTCTTTTGTGGTAATGATATACATCGGCACGTCGGACTGGTTCAGCGCATCAACCACACCATCGTAAAATCGATGTCTGTTGATCCAATCCGACAGGTCGGCCGCGATCCAGGCATCGCGAGTCTGCCCAAAAAGGCGTATCAGCCTGTCTCTTTCAAATAAGGATTCATTGATCAAACGGGTGAACAACGAGGCCGCATCATCCAGGATTTTATCCACCGACAATCCATCGCGCAGAAGGCGTACGAGCAGGATACTCTCATATCCGGTTTCCATCACAGGGCGAACCATGCGAAACCCCGCGATAATCTCCGCTGGTGCATCCCCTTCGAACCGACGGGGCCAGAGACGGCCGGCGGCCCTCCAACCGGTAACCGCGGCTTCATCGGCGCTATTACAGATCACGCCGTCAAAATCAAGAGCCAGGATATCCATCATCGATCTTGGTTTCCTCCCACTTAATGGATTTTAAGAGCCATTGGCACAAACCGGATGCCGTTTATCGTCTTCTCCTTATCCCTCTCAATAAAGCCCAAAGCACGGTAAGCGGAAACAGCGTTCGGCGAAGAATTCACCGTAATCTCATTCAGGTTCGGATTATAAGCCAAACATTCATCCAAAGCTTTGCGCAACAGTTCTCTTCCTATTCCTCTGCGCTGATGTTCCGGTGCAACAAAAAAGAGCGCTATATGACGGTAAGCGCTGATTTCGATGACACCGATGATCTCATCAAGCGACTCGGCAATCAGCACGAAATCGTCTCCCTCCAACCTTTCTGCCAGGGTTTCTGCGTCAGCAAATTTCATAAATTCCTTGACACCCTCATCACTGTATAAAGGCGCCACAAATTCATGGAAAACTCCGGAAACCAATTCGATTGCCCGGGTTTCCTCTCCGGGCTGCATCTGACGGTAGTTCATCTGTTATTAACGGTCTCCTTCAACAGAAATCCCTGATAGATATTTGTTATGCAATCTTGTAAGCGATGCAAGAGCAACAAGCGAGCCGATAAGACACAAGAACATATCCGTTTGAGTGTCCCATATGTATCCTTGTGTTCCGAGGAAGGCTTCAGTATCAGCCGGGTTAGAAAGAGAAGCCAACCATTCGATGATTTCATATAGTGCTGAAAAAGCGAGTGGCACAGCGACAGAGATGAAGCCAAGCCATTTACCCGGCTTCAATGACGACGTTCGTGTGACAATCTCACGCACGTAGATCGTCGGAGCAAAGCCCTGCATGAAGTGCCCGATCTTGTCGTAGTTGTTGCGAGTCCAGCCGAACCAGTTTTCCATCCAAAATCCCAACGGTACCTTTGCGTAGGAATAATGGCCGCCAAGCATCAATATCATGGCGTGGATAGCGATAAGTGTATAAGTTAAATCAGTCAATGGGAACCTTCGGTACGTGAAAAGCATAACAGGCAGAGCGATGAAGAACGGTAATGTTTCCAAGATCCATGTAAGGCGGGTGTCTTTCGGTGAGATTCCCGACCAAACACAGAAAGCCAACACGATTATCAGCAATACCAAAGGATACTTATTTAACGACATGCGCTCTTTCATGCATATATCTCTTATTATTTATAACGCCGCCTCTCACGGGGTAATGCAGCGCTATCCGCAGAATCCCTGTGGAGAGGCATGTTATATGTTGTTATATCAATTTACTATGTGGCATCAAAAGGTCCATCAACTACCAATTTAAACTCAAGATGTCCCTGACGTTTTAAAATGTCCTTTATTCGGTTTGCCTCTTTTGAATCGATACCGGGTATTTGCACAATAATTCGATTAGCTCCACTTGGTTGCACAGTTGTTCCTGATAATCCGATTCTGTCAATGCGTTTGCGATATAAGGCGACTGTTTGATCTATAGCATCTTTTCTTTCTTCCTTAGGAAGATCATTAACCAAAACCTCTATAACGAAATGTGATCCTCCAGCTAAATCTATGCCAGGATTTATCGATTTAGTGGCGATAAAATACAGAGATATACAAACTACCGCACCTATTAAAACAGCCTTCCATTTTAAACTCCTTTGCATTTTAACTCTCCGATTCTTCTTTTGATAAAGTCTATCAGTTCGTATTGCTCACGGGGCGCGCTTTTTGCGCTCCCGTGCAGCAAATTGTTCGATGATCTTCATCGCTGCCATCCTTCGATCTTGAAGATTCGCTCGGCAAGCTTTCGTTCGGTTTTGCCCGAGTCGGGTTTGAACCAAACTTCGAAGCGGGCGGCATAAGGTTTGCCCCAATCGCCTTCGTAGATCGTGAATCCCGCCTGAGCACCGAATCGTTCCGAGGACTCGGTTGACCATGTCATGCGAGTTTTCGATGCCCTTTCAAGCCTATCAACCGATAATGGCGTACCCTTAGTGACTTCAAACGCCTTCAGATAAACCGATCCGGGTTCACCAGGATTGAGCGAATATGCCACTCCGTAAATTCCTGGCTGCATGCCTGTTAACAATCGGAAGGGATGGCCATCCTTGCCTGCGAGGCGACTTGCCAACTCACGGGATCTGGCACGGACTCTCGCTAGGGCGGATTTGGGATCCCTCTCAAACTCCGAAAACTCCTTCTCCAAGGCAGCCACGGTGGCTTTGGTAACGCGCCGTTCGGGTTTACCGGATTGCTCAAAGATCTCCACCCAAACTCCACCACACTCAATCATTACACGACTCTCGTGCAGGTTATTGCCCAAGCTCATCTCCGGATTAACCGGCTTGGTTCCCTCCTCCACATGCTGCACCGAATATCTACTCCACTGCTTGCGATCCAGACAGATGAGACAGCGGGTTTGAAAACCGGAATCGCCAACGAACTCCGAGATGTAACCGTGTAATGTATCCCGGGGTTCCCCTCCGTAACTCCAACGTCTCGACGCAAAGCAATTTCCCTGCTCTATAAACACATGCCAGTCTGGAGAGGCTTCGATGTAGTCGCGGAACGTTCTGGCGTGATCCGTCGCCGCCCTGCGTAGAGAGGGCATGGCAGGCGTGAATTCCGCTACGCCGCCGCCCGGAACATCCAGAGCCTTGCGGACAATGTCCTGTAGTTCGTCGGTTTCCTTGGCGGTGTTCACATCCATAGTACCGCTTGCATCCAGATCGGGCTCGGCAATCTCGACGCCCTCAGGAATCGTCAAGTTATCGGCAAATCCGTCTTCGCTGAGGCCAGACATAGACGCAAACATCAGGAAGCCAAAGGCGAAGAAGGTAGCCGTACCACAGCCGAAGGCGAGAAGAATATTGATGATACCTTTGCCCCATCGTTTTTTAATCAAGTTCCATATGGATGCAGCAATGAGTCCCAAAAACGCGGCACCTGCAATGCAGAACAGTACGTTAGCCGGCTTCCATCGCGGAATTGCCGTGATCGTGAAGCCGCCGAGAAGGCAGATGTACACAAGTGAAGGAAGCCACCAACTACTGAAATATAGCGTCAGGATTCTTCTCATCATTTCCCATCGACAGTTTCACCGGCTCGGCGAAGCCGCGTCGGCGTGAAAACACAGGTTAAATGCTATTTGTTTTTCCATTCCTCAAGCCACACTTGCTCACCAAATGCATCTGGACCGTCTCCGTTTGCTAATTTTTCAATAATTTTTAAGCATTTTATTCTAATGGATGGATCTATCTTGGTTTTTTCAATTAGATGATGGGCAATCCATTTTGATGATATTTCATCATCAAGTAAACTGACCAATGCTGTAATGGCCTCATTTCCAGCTTGTGTTGCCTGTTCAACAATTTTGTACATGCGTTTCACAGCTTCATTGTGTTCACAAACTGATTGTTTGCTGCCGTAATCTGTATGTCGGCAAAGTTCAGCGCATTTTCTGTATTCATCTATATAGTTCATATTGACGTAGTCTTCACCGGTGGCAATGTAGCGCAGCGGAATTGCCATCCGAGTGTAAGGCATGGTTGTGTGCCGGGCACGGCACACGTTCTTAAAAGTGAGTCAAGCATATCAGACAGTTATAGAGCTTGGCAAGTCTTAGGCCCAGCCGGATGGAGGCGAAGGGTGTAGCGGTATCACAACGGGGTATCGGTGACGGTGCTCCGGGAGGCAGTCGCCCTGCTGCGGCAGGGTACCGCGAAGGTACGGAGTGACGAACAGGAATCGAGTCAGGCGTGCATTGTGGGACGAGCCTGCAACACAAGGCAAAGTCCTCTATCCATTACAGGCAATGC
>JASFER010000101.1:0-19332 GCA_050124755.1 Desulfobacteraceae bacterium | reverse complement strand
TCGCCTTTTCGGCCCAAACAGTGGTTAATCGCGGATTTTACGCCATGCAAAATACGCTTTTACCGGCTGTCTATGGGACAGTGGCTGTCGTCGCCAGTCTGCCGCTGTACTGGATCGGCCTCAAGATTTTCGGGCTGATCGGTGTTGCCTTGGCCGTATCCTTTAGCGCCATGATTCAAGTGGCGGTGTTGTTTGCCGTATGGAACCGCCGTAGCAAAAATGCAGAAAGCCTGCATGTTTATATCACCTTCGCCAAAAGCGTTCTGGCGGTCTTGCCGTTGGGTGTCGTTTTGTGGATGGCTCGTCACCATTTAGCATATTGGTTAGACACATCCGAATTCAGTGGCAGTCTCCTGATGGTCGTTGCCGTCACATGCCTTTTTTTATTACTAATGGCACTGGGGGGGTGGATCTTCAAAGTGGAGGGTATCCGCTTTGCGGCAAACCGGCTGATGAGCCGTCGCAGGGCTCAGGATTGAACACCGCTAAAATTTGCTCAGATAGCTTTCGCCTCCTGCCCCATACGCCCCACCACTGCACCGATAATGGCTTCCACTGCGGCTTCGACGCTCAAACTACCGGTATTGACGATCAAATCGTAATGGATGGGATCATCGATATCGGCATTGAATGATTGCCGGATAAAGGCGTGGCGCCGATTTTCGCGGACCAACACACGCCGCTTGGCGGTATCGGTGGGTACGCCGAAACGTTTGGCCACATTTTCAATGCGCAAATCCAGCGGGGCGATAACCCTAACTGCAAACCGATCTTTTGCGGGTATGATAAAGTTGGCGCCGCGTCCCACCACAACGGCTTGACCATGCTTGCCGACGGTGCCGATAACCCGCATCAGGTGATCAAGGTAGATGCTTGGATGGATATATTGGTCTTGGACGAGAGAAGAAATGAAATCCTGAACGCCGGACAGCCTCTCCTTTTCAAGAGACTCTACAACTGTTGTGCTGATTCGAGCGCTTTCTGCAATTTTATGTATTATATCACGATGAAAAAAGTCAAAGCCCAAGCGCTGGGCCGTCTTTTGGGCGATATGGCAACCGCCACTTCCGGGCTCCATGCAAAGCGTGATGACCGGTATGGCGGCCTTTTTCTTTTTATCTGAGTATAGTTTCTCCCACTTGACAATTTGCTTTTTAACAAATTCCTCTATTGACAGCTCTTCATGCCCAGTAGCATGCATGGCAACTCCTCTGAATAATTATCAGATAAACGGATTGGATCCATCCATTTATACACGAATTGAGTGCATTATACACAAATTAGATAGCAGATGACAACATCTGCTCTAACGATGCGCCTCCTCCATCCAAAGACCAATCACCTCTTGATGATCTTTTGCCGTCATCATTTGGGGCAGCTTGACCATGGCTTTATCCACGGCCATGTCGATCAATTCCTCTCGCACGGTTTGGTAAGCGTCTCGGATCTGGCTATCAATTTTCGCCCGGGCCGACTCCAGCATGATTTGGCTTTCCTGTTTTGCAGCAGCGATCATTTGCTCTTTTTGACGCTGTCCCTCGGATACAATGCGATCGCGGATAAGCTTCAAGCGCTCCTGGCTGGCCTTTAATTGAATTTGGCGCTCTTTGATTTTCTCTTCGGCCTGACGTTTTTTTTCTTCGATCAGCTCGATGGAACGAGCCGTTTCCGCTTGTTTTCCTTTAAGAAAGCTAATGACGGGCCCCTTGGCATACTTGACGATGACACCCGCCAAAATCAGAAAATTAACCCATCGCATGGTTAAATCCCAGGTGGCCCGAGAATAATTCGTCTTCAGGTAGTGAATTAAACGAGAAAAGTAGGTGTCATCAATGATCTGTGATGATGCGCCAAAATCGGCGGCCCAAATATCCAAGGCCCACAATCCAAGGAGAAAAACAAGGATGCCTATAAAGGATTGAAACCATGAAATGTGCTTCAATTTCATGACAGACTCCTCCAGCTTAACAAAGAGGCAATCATTTGATCCGCAAGGCCATCCGCTTGAGCCGAGACTTTTTGGCGGGCCTTAACAATTTTGGCGTCGGTTTCCTGCTGCGCGGCCGACCTTAAATCGGCTATTTCCCGCTTGGTTTTCTCCATTAGATCATCTACCGAATGCTGCCCCGCAGCTTCAATTTCCGCTCTGATTTCAAAAGCCGCCCGGCGTGCCTCTGCCTCCTGGGTTTTGATCTGTTGGGAAATTTCCTTATAGGAGCTGTCGATTTCATTGATTTTATGGCGTACCTGCACCATATAGTTATCCCTTTCGCTCATCACTTTACGCAACGGCCGAATCATGATGCGGTTGAACAAAATCATGAAAACCAGAAATGATATCAACTGCACCAGCAAAGTAGCGTTAATACTGATCAGCGCAACATTTTCTACCACTTGCATGGGCAATGCCTCTTAAAAGGAATTGGGTTACACGACAAAAAGCAACAACAAGGCAATGACCAGGGAATAGATGCCGGTGGATTCCGATACCGCCTGTCCCACCAGCATGGTACGGGTCAGCAGCCCCGCTTCCTTGGAATTCTTCCCAATGGCCTCACATGCTTTTGCGGCGACCATACCTTCACCGACGCCGGGGCCGATGGCTCCCAGTCCCATTGCCAGGCCGGCACCCAAAAAAGCCGCTGCCTTCACCAGATCTGCACCTTCAATTGCCATGATTTCCTCCTAATATTAATTACCTTTCCTATATCTGGGTAAATCAGTCTTCATATCATTATCGAATTTGTTGGGTTATCTGAAAAACCAAGTTTAAACTTTAAACGTGGTATTCTGTCTCCGACCCCTGCCCCTAAAACAACCCATTAATTATACAACAAATATTAAAACCAGACTAATAACCATTGCATAAATCGCGGTGGACTGGGCCACCGCCTGACCAACCAACATGGTTCGCATTAATTCACCGGCATGTTCAAGGTCCCGTGCCACCCAACGGACGGCACCTTCGGCCGTCATACCGTTTCCAATACCCGGGCCGATGCCGCCGAATCCCATACATATCCCCGCTGCCAATAAAGCCATGGGGGCGCTGAGGGTGGTAGCTTCAGGAAAGGCCTTAAACATCAGAATAAAACTAATCAGCAGTCCAAAAATGGATGGTGTTTGGGACACGGCCTGCCCCACCAGCATCGTGGTGGTGACCTGTCCGACCGATCGCGGTTGTCGGGCCACACTATCGCAGCTCGCACCTGCGGCCACCCCCCCGCCATAGCCCGAACCGATGGCAGCCAGACCGGTGCTCAGACCAGCCCCAATCAATGCCGCCCACGTCGGCTGAAGCGGCTGAGTGCTAAAATCCATAAAAATCAGCATCAGTGCAACCACCATGGAGAAAATGGCCGGTGTCTGACAAACCGCCGAACCAATCAACATATTGGTGGTAAGCCGGGGTGAAACCGCCGGTTGCCGGGCAATCCCCACACAGGCCTGGCCCCCGGGAAATCCTGAACCGAGCCCGGATCCAATGGCGCCCAACCCCATGCTGAGGCCGGCTCCCAAAAGCGCCGCGGCCTTTATTTTGCCGGTGCCGGGCGCCTCCACAAACAGGAGTAAAATCGCGATGACCAGCGCAAAAATGGATGCCGACTCCGCCACGGCCTGCCCGACCAGCATATTCTTAAAGAGATCACCGCTGATTCTGGAATTGCGTGCCACGGCAACATTGGCTTCGGCCGCTGTATATCCCTCACCAACTGCAGCACCCACCGCACCCAAGCCAATGCATAGTCCCGCACCGATGTGGGCGGCTAATCTTGTTAAGGTAGCTGGGTCCACTTGTACTCCTTATTCAGCCGGCTGAAAAAAACAGCTGCTTTTCCCTGTATGCATTCACGATCTATTTCACCTGAACTGAGATGTACACCACCGTCAGCATAGTAAATACAAAGGCCTGAATGGTACCCACAAACAGGCCGAAAAAAGCATTCAGCAAGGGCGGCAAAACCAAGCTATAGGTGAGATGTGACACAACCAAGATGATGATCGAGCCCCCCATAATGTTACCAAACAGACGGAATGAGATGGATACGATTTTTGCCAATTCGCCGATGACATTCAAAGGCATCATAAAAAACATGGGTTGAAAGTATTCACTGGCGTAAGCTTTAAACCCTTTTGATTTGATGCCTGCATGATGGGCTACCACAAATCCCATCAGTCCTAATGCCAAAGGCGTATTTAAATCCTTTGTCGGCTCTTCCAGGTGTGGGATGATGCCCAACCAGTTGGAGAGCAGCATAAATAAGAACAAAGCGCAGATCATGGGGCCGTATTTTTCAGCCTGCTTTCGATCCAGTGCATCTTCAGTAAGCTGGTAAAGCGCTCCAACGATCATCTCTCCAATAATCTGAAACGGCCGGGGGATATAATCACGTTTGCGGGAGGCCATAACGGCAAATAGAAGCAATAAGGCAAACACAACCCAGGTCATCAAAATGGCTTCCATGTTCAACACGATATTATATCCGGCCACTGAAATTACCAATTGATGTATTTGTCCGAGATTGCCCATATTAAATGCCGACCTCCTCAGGATGGCGCCATCGCATCCACATGCGTTCACCGATAATGCACAGAGGCACCGCGAAAAGACCTAATGCTACGGTGGAAACAGCAATGTGTGGATATTTGATCGCGAAGATCAAAGGAATAGCCATGAGCGCAAAGCGACAATAGATGGATGTCAAAGAGACCCAAAAAGATCTGCTCCGATTTGAACCGAGTCGATAAGGAAGCGCAATGGCCATGAGCGCAAAGTTGACAATGCTGAACAGTGCCCCCAAGATAAGCCCTTTTCCCAAAGGCGCGAAACCCAAAATGATTAAAGTGCCTCCCAGGCTCATGGCCCCGATTAAAGTCATCGAAGCATACCGCTTTTGTACGGCAATTACGGATTTGTCAGTTTCTGATGCAATCATTCGGTGCTCTCCCTTTACAAATGATGTGATGGGCAGCATTTCCAGATAACGGTATTAGGGAGCGTTGTCGTTCTTTTTATCGTTTTTGAGTGTCTCGAGGATTTGGCGATATGCGGTAACCGCACCGCCAATAACGCCGAGGATGGTAAAAATGGTAACCATAATGCCTCTGGTGCCTAACCACGCATCCAGCCAGCGGCCGATAAAAAAACAGAATACGATGCAACCTGCCATGGTCAACCCCAGTTGCATCACAATCTGGAGATGAGCGGCCCAGTCCTTGTTCTGTTTGAAATCGAAAACCATTTTTGCCCATCATATCCCCCTCGATAAAATCTGGCAATTATTTTGTGTCGCTCCATCACAAATAAATCTTAATCGATGGGGATAAACAGCAAAAATATGCTGTGGCGTTTCCTCCATTTTCGGCGCCAGGCGTTGAACCCAAGACGCTCTTATTGGGACAAGAACAAATAAGTAAACATCAATTTAAGGGAGGGATATCTACTAATGTTTTTAGGTCCTGTCAAGGAATGGAGATATATATGTTTAATATATATTATCCAGGTTCTGAATTAGATTTTTCAACTTGACCTATCCTTGCTTTTTCATTAGGATTACTCTTCTTATTATCTTAAGCACACATCCGTTGTCATGAGAGCAAGGGGGAAGGCATGTCGGTTATCACCATTTCCCGGCAGTTTGGGGCCGGAGGACTGACCCTTGGCAAAAAATTGGCTGAAAATTTAGCGTACACCCTGATCGATGAAGATATCATTCAATTGATCTCAAAAAAAGCAAAAGTTTCCCAGGATTGGGTCCACGCCATCGAAAAGGAGGCTGGCGGGAAATTGCACCAATTCATCAACCGCCTTATCCCCAAAGGTGTGGTTGATCGTATTCTCGACGATCAGCGAGGATATATCGACGAGGAAATCTATATCCATCTGCTGGACCAGATCATTCGGCAAATCGCCGATAAGGACAATTGCATTATTATCGGGCGCGGCGGCCAATATATTTTGAAAGATCGCCCCGACACGGTCCATATCCTGTTAATCGCCGACAAGGCGGACCGTATAAGCTTCATGGAAACCCATTACGGCCTGGAACTACCACAAGCGACGCAGGTCGTCAACGCAGAGGATAAAAGGCGTACCAACCTGTACCGCAAATTTGACAAGAGCGACTACGACCGGCCCGCGCATTATCACTTCACGCTGAACACGAGCAGAATCTCACTGGATGATGCCGCTGCGATCATTCGCCAGTATATGGCCGGCCGATAAAGATGAAAATCCTAAACCAAATATTGAAAGAAAGGAAACATCCAGCGCAATGCTTTGACTGAACGCCCTTTTGGTATCAAGACCGGGCTTCAATATAAGATTGAACATGATATTAAACATAGACCCCTGGCCGGCCAATGCTCAGTTATCAGCCAAGACCGTTATCTGAAACGATAGTATTGAGGAGTTCGCTAATGATTCGAATACGCGCTTTTTTGGAAACAATTGCCCTGGGTATGATCTTTTTGGCGTGGCTAACCATCGTGGCTACACCGGCATCGGCATCCTCCCAACACACCCAGCATGATGCAGCACCCCATGTATCCGAAAACAATTCCCATGCCCAAGCGGCACAAGACCATTCCGCCGCCCACGGCGGACACGGCGGCATTGACTTGGGCGCCCGTTTGCCTCTGTGGAGTTGTTTGCCGTTTGCCTGCATGCTGCTGTCCATTGCTTTGTGGCCGCTTATCGCTCCTGAATTCTGGCACCACCATTTCGGGAAAATTTCCATTTTCTGGGCGGCCTGCATGGCCGGCCCGTTTATCGCAGTGTATAAAGGGATGGCCGTTCACGAAATTCTCCATATCCTGCTGGCCGATTACGTCCCGTTTATCATCCTGCTGTGGTCTTTGTATACCGTATCCGGAGGCATATTGTTGAAGGGCACGCTGCGCGGCACACCTGTCGTCAATGTCATCATGCTGGCCATCGGTACGGCATTGGCTTCCTGGATGGGAACCACCGGTGCGGCCATGCTGATGATACGGCCGTTTTTGCGTGCCAACAAAGATCGCAAGAACCGCACGTTTATGGTGGTCTTTTTTATTTTTCTGGTGGCCAATATCGGCGGTTCCCTGACGCCCTTGGGTGATCCTCCGCTTTTTTTGGGTTTTTTACATGGCGTTTCCTTTTTTTGGACCCTCAAGATCAGCCCCCACATGTTGTGCATCGCCGTGCTCCTGTTGCTGGTCTATTTTTGTTTGGACACTTATTATTACCGCAAAGAAAAAGCCCTTGCTCAAACGGTCAAAGCAGAGGTTGAAAACGGTCAAAATGAAAATAGGGTGCGCCTGGCATTGGTAGGCACCCATAATTTCATTTTTTTAGCCGGCATTATCGGTGCCGTTTTATTCAGCGGAATTGTCGATTGGGGGGAAATCAACACCTTGGGGATTCATCGCGCAATCCAGGACTGGATACGGGACGGCCTGCTCATCGCCATGGGCGTACTGTCGCTGCTGACCACGTCGGCCAGTGTACGTCAGGAAAATGAATTCACCTGGTTCCCTATCCAGGAGGTGGCCTATCTGTTCATCGGTATTTTTATCACCATGATTCCCTGCCTGTCGATTCTCAAGGCGGGGCAGAACGGTGCTTTGGCTTTTTTGATACTTAAAGTTAAAGAACCCATTCACTATTTTTGGATCACCGGCGCCCTATCCAGTTTTCTAGACAATGCACCGACGTACCTGACCTTTTTCAATACCGCTTTGGGTAAGTTTTATGCCGGCATGCCGGAAGCCCAATCCGTGCCCCTGCTGATGACGGAAAACAGCATCTATTTAAAGGCCATATCCGCCGGTGCGGTCTTTTTCGGGGCGTGCAGCTACATCGGCAACGCCCCAAATTTCATGGTTCGTTCCATAGCGGAAGAGGCCGGAACACCCATGCCCAGCTTTTTTGGTTATATTCTCAAATATTCATTGGTTTTTTTGATCCCCGGTTTCGTGATCATTACATTGTTGTTTTTCGTTTCCTAGGTGCGGGTAAATATGCAGCCAATGTCTCACACCCAAAACCTGCCGCAGCCGATAAAAATGTTGCGCGGCGCCAATGTGGGCATCATCGGCGGGGGAGATTTCTGCTGGAAAATCATTGACTTTTTTCGATTCAAGGACCTTTCCGGCGAAAAACCCAACATCATTGGTGTGGCCGACATCAACGCAGGCGCCAAAGGATTGAACCTGGCCCGGCAGCTTGATATCTTTACCACAACGGATTATACCCAACTTTACAGCCGGGAAGGTCTGGAAATTATACTGGAAATCACCCATGATGCTGATCTGGCGGCAAAAATCGCTAAAACCATGCCTTCCCATGTCAAGCTCGTGGACCACTTCCATGCACGTTATCTATGGGATTTACTGCAGATCGAGAATATTCGCCACCGGATTTTAAATGAATTTCATTTAAAAAAAGAGAGCCCGCAGGAAGTTGAAAATCTGTTTGAACAGAGCTTTGATTGTTTTGACGGCATCATCAACCGTCGCAATGACCGCTTCCGGGAGATAGAAATTGAATTGTTGGAAAATGAGCGGCTCCGGTCCCAAATCATTCAGGGGAGCACCATTCCAACGTTTGTCATCAACAAGGACCATATCGTCACCCACTGGAACAGAGCTTTGGAAAAACTTTCCGGAAAGCCGGCCATGGCAGTGGTGGGCACCAACCGCCAGTGGTCTCCCTTTTGGCAGAATGAGCGCCCCACCATGGCCGATGTCATTCTGGATCAAATCGACAAAAATGAAATCGAAAAGCTCTATGGTACCCAATGGAGGGAGTCGGCCCTGATTGAGGGGGCCTATGAGGCTGAAGTGTTTTTCCCAAGGGTGGGTGAACACGGCAAATGGCTATGGTTTACGGCCGCCCCCATCAAGGCCCCGGACGGTGCCATCGTCGGCGCCATAGAAACCCTGTGGGATAAAACCGAAGATAAAAAAGCGGAAGAGGATCGTGAACGCCATACCCGGGAACTGGCCGCACTATGCTCCATTTACACGGCGCTGAGCGCTTCATGGGACATCGATCAGCGCATTGAAGCGGCCATCAGGGAGATACACACCTATCTGATGGCCGATGATATCAATGTCTATCTTCAGGACAGCGGCGATACATTTTATCTGAAATACCATTACGGCCAACACCCGGCTCCGGCGCCCAGGGGACAGACTGATGTGCACAAGGCCTTTATTCGAAAAGTTGCACAAAAAGGCGAGTTGATGATGATGGAAGACCTGGGCTCGAATGCGACCCCCGATGCGGATTTTCTGGCCCGTCAAGGCTTTCAGGCCGTTGCATTCATCCCCATCAGCGCCAAGGAAAAAAAAGCCATCGGTGTTGTACAAATCGCCAGTCGACAGCCGGAATTTGCGCCCATAGAGCGCCACGCCCTGGATTTGATCGGCAATCGCATGGCTGTGGCCATTGAAAATGCATTGCTTCAGCAGCAGTATATCAAATCAGAAGAAAAATACCGCTCACTGTTTAACAATGACCCCAATCCCATTTTCATCATTGATCCGGCAAGCCTGGAGATTATTGACATCAATGAACGCGCCCGGGAGTGCTATGGGTATTCGCGTAAAGACATTCGGGGCATGCCTTTTTTACGACTGGGTGAGCCTGATGACCGTGAAGTGGAATACGGATTTAAGCATCTGCCTTTGGGCCAATCCATTCTTTTGGCCAAGCGGCGCCATTTTCGAAAAAACGGCCGTTCTTTTTATGTCAACATCAGTGTCAGCCATGCACGCTACGGCGAGGGTGAGGTGCTGATCGCCACCACCACAGATGTGACCGAAAGTATTGAAAAAGAAACCCAGCTCATTCAAGCCAGCAAGATGACCACCCTTGGCCTGATGGCGGCCGGCATGGCCCATGAAATCAACCAGCCGCTGAACGTCATTCAAATCTACGCTGACTTTTTTCTAAAAATGCTTAAGAAAGGGCAGGCCATTCCCAATGAAGACTTGAAACGCATGGCCAACGACATCATAGGCAATGTCGACCGGGCCACAGGCATCATCAAGCATGTACGGCATTTCGCCCGCCAATCGGAAGTGGTCGCCAGCAAAGTCAATATCAATGCACCCATTGAAGATGTATTCAAAGTTCTGGGGCACCAAATAAAGGCCCATCAGATTGAGCTTGACCTCAAATTGGACCCCGATATACCGTATATTATGGCTGATCACAATCGCCTGGAGCAGGTTTTTATCAATCTGGTGACCAATGCCATCGACGCCATGGATGAAAAAGCGGAACAACCTGAACATGCAGGTATGTCAAAGGTTCTTCAAATAAATACTTATTCAGAAGGCACCACAGTTGCCGCAGCGGTTAAAGACAATGGCGTCGGCATGCGTAAAGCAGTAAAAAACAAGCTGTTCGAACCGTTCTTCACAACTAAAAAAATCGGCAAAGGGACCGGATTGGGCGTCAGCATCAGCTACGGCATTATCAAAGACTATAACGGCACCATAGATATCGACAGTGAAGCAGGTCAGGGTACCACTTTTACCCTTAGCTTCCCTGCCGTAAGCAAGGAAGCATAATTTTGGCATGAGCAAAATTCTACTCATAGATGATGAAGAAGCCAATGTTCGGGTGCTCTCAATGTCATTGCGCAGCGATGGCTACGAGGTGGTGACGGCCCTCAGTGGTAAAGAAGGCTTGGAAATCTTTCAAAGGGAAGAACCTGAGATCGTTCTGACGGATATCAAAATGCCGGGAATGGACGGCATTGAAGTGCTCCAGGGAATCAAGGCACTGCAGCCGGATGCCGAAGTGATTATTATTACCGGCCACGGCGATATTGACAATGCCATCGAGGCTCTAAAGTTCGGCGCATCCGACTTTATTAACAAGCCGATACGCGATGAAGTCCTTTCCGTGGCACTTGACAGGGCCATGGAAAAACGCTCAATGAAACGGCAACTCAAGGCCTATACGCTAAATCTCGAAATGAAAGTGAGTGCGGCCACACAAGAAATACGTCGTAAATCCAAATTCTTAGCCATGCTTATCCGCAGTGCCAATGACGGCATCATTGCAACGGATAAGGATATGACTATTGTCATCTACAATCCCGAAGCTGAACGGATTTTCGGATATCCATACGATGAAGTGGTCCATCATTGCAAAATTACGGAAATATTGCCCGATAGTATCCTGCCCGTCTTTGGACAATCACCGAGGCCAAATCTTAAAGGCAGCGAGTTGGCCCGCATGGAGATCATGATTCAATCCAAAGAGCAAGAGATGATTCCAGTATACTTCTATGCTACGCCTTTATTTGAAAAAACCGAAATGGTCGGAACCGTCTCATTCTTTCAAGACTTGAGAGAAATTAAAAGATTGGAATACGAGCTGGTCCGAGCAGAACGATTGGCTGCCATCGGGCAAACCGTAGCCGGCGTTGCCCACGGCGTCAAAAACATCCTGCATGGGTTCAAGGGCGGAAGCTACCTCGTGGAACTCGGCATCGGCAAGGGCAATGAGGAAAAACTAAAAAGGGGCTGGGATATGATCCAGCGCAATATCGGGCGGACCTCTGATTTGGTCATGGATTTGTTGTCCTACTCCAAGGAGCGCGACCCGCAATACGAACCTTGCGATCCCAATGCGATTATTGAAGATGTTTGCGAAATCATGCATAATCTGGCAAAAGAGAATAATATAGCGCTCGTTACGGAATTGGATGCCTCCATCGAATCGGTCATCATGGACCCGCATACCATACACCAATGCATATCCAACTTGATCTCAAACGCCATTGATGCTTGCCTGTTCGATGAAGACACCAGCAAAGCGTGGCGGGTGGCCGTACAATCGTCTTATGAAAAAGATCGGTATTTATGCATCCGTATTGTCGATAATGGAATGGGAATGAGCACGGCTGTAAAAAATCAAATTTTTACGTCCTTTTTCAGCACCAAAGGGCACCGGGGAACGGGCCTGGGCTTGATGGTAACACGCAAATCGGTTGAAGAGCACGGCGGCACCATCGAAGTCGAATCAAAGGAAGGTCAAGGGACGACTTTCACGCTGCGCTTGCCGTTCAATCGAACGGATGCTCATGATAAAGGGGTTGATCAACAAACACACGTAACTGCAATTTGATTAGAAACCTTAAAGGAGGAAGTCATATGGGAAAGAAAGTCTTGGTCGTTGACGATGATCCTGATGTAAGACTGTTCAGCATCACGGTATTGGAAGAAAACGGATATACACCATTGGAAGCCACTAACGGTGAAGAGGGGATGCAGATTATTCGCAAAGAGCAGCCTGACCTCATTATCCTGGACGTCCTGATGCCCAGAGAGAGCGGCATAAGACTCTACCGCCAGCTTCAAACGGATGCGAAATTGAAAAAGATCCCAATTATTATCTTGTCCGGCATCACCCGGAAATCCTTTTTGCGTTCCCAAAAAGCGCTGACTGAATTTGGCGGAGAACCCGTACCCGAACCTGAAACCTACCTGGAAAAACCGGTTGAGCCCGAAGAATTGGCCGCAGCCATTCAAAAAGTGCTGCAATAATCACATGCCTTGCAGGAGAATGATACCCCATGGAGATTCAAAAACTGCTATTTATCACCAAATTCAATGATCTAAGCTTCAATGCGCTGCAAAGTTTGCTGTGCTTGCGCGATGCTTCTCTCAATCACGTAGTCTTGACCAATGTGATTGAAAGAGAAAAAGTGGCCATGCATCGTGGCCTGGGATACCAAAAATCCGAGGAAGTACGGCTCAGAGAGACGGCCAATATCCGGTTTATTGACTGGGCCGAAAATCTTTTTGAACAGGGGATTGAAGTCGGTGTCTATATCGTGGTGGGCAACCTGGTCCATAAGGTAATCGAAGCGGCCCACAAGGAGCAAACCAATCTGATTGTCATTGGTCGATCCCACAAAGGATTTATAGACCAACTCTACTCGGGCTCGGATGTGACCGAAATTTTGCGGCAAGCGGCCACGCCGGTTTTGGTGTACAAACCCCCCACGGACAAAATCGATTTGCTGGACAAGCCATTTGAGCGCCCCCTTTTGGCCACGGATTGGTCGCCGGCCAGCACGCAGGCGGAAGAGATTCTGCTGCCCCTCAAGGGTGTGGTCCAAAAAGTCAATGTCGTACACGTGGCCAGTGAAAAGGATTTAAAAGGATCGGCCATGGAGATTCAAAAGGTTCGCAAGCAGTGCCGGACCAAATTGGAAGCCATCGTCGATCGATTTGAAAGCAACGGCATTGAGGCCGACTCCCATGTTTATATCGGCGACCCGATCGAGGAAATCGAAAGGGCGGCTGCGGAGTGCCAAGCCAGTATGATTGTAATGGGATCATCCGGTAAATCAGCGTGGACCGAACGCTGGCTGGGAAGCACGCCTCAAACCATTGCAGAAAAGTCGGAGTATCCGACGCTTGTTACACCGCCAATCAAACCAGGCGTCTAAAACGCTGTTAGGCGTTATTCAATGCCAACTTATGAAGGAGGCGGGCATGGCCGTCATTACCATATCGAGACAGTTCGGTGCCGGAGGAAAGACCATCGGAAAAATGGTCTCCGAGAAATTGGGATATACGTTCGTAGATGAGGACATCATACAAATCATCGCCGAGAAAGCCAAGGTTTCGCCCGGTTGGGTTGAATCCGTAGAGAAAGAAGCCGGTGGGCGTTTATCGCGCATTGTCACCCGAATGGTTTCCAAACCGTTGGTTGAAAAAGTGCTCAAAGATGAATACGGATACATCGATGAACAGATCTATATAGACTATCTGGTGGTGATTATTGCCCAGATGGCCGAAGAAGGAGATGTGGTGTTTTTGGACAGGGGGAGTCAGTACATCCTCAATGACCACCCCGATGCCTTTCACTTCCTGCTGATCAATACCTTTGCCAACCGAATCAAGTTTATGATGGACAAGTACGACCTTACAGAACAAAAGGCCACTCAGGTGGTCAAGAGCGAGGAAAAACGCCGCCTCAATTTGTACAAAAAAATCGGCAAGCAGGACTATGACCAAGCGCAATTGTACCACATGGTCATCAACATGGCGAAGGTTGATTTGGAAGAAGCGGTAGATACCATTATAACGGCATCCACGAGCCGATCGTAGGCTTGTCGCAATTAAAGCGCCACGACATCATCCATAGCCCAAACCTTGAATTCGCAAAACAAGGTTTGGGCTTGGTGCTTCCGCCATTGACTTACTTGGATTTTCTACGTTAGATAGCGAGCAAATACAACGATCATCGATTTCAATCTAAGGGCAGCATTGATTATGCAGCCAATGGATATTAAGGAGAATGAAAATGGGTATGGAACGATTTTTATTTACTTCGGAGTCAGTAACGGAAGGACATCCCGATAAGGTGGCCGATGCCATCTCCGATGCGATATTGGACGCCATTATGGACCAGGATAAAGCCTGCCGCGTGGCATGCGAAACAATGGTAACAACGGGTTTGGCGTTTATCGCCGGAGAAATCACCACCGGCTGTTATGTGGATATGCCGCAGATTGTTCGATCAACCATTGCCGATATTGGATACAGCTCATCGCAAATGGGATTCGATTGGCGCACTTGCTCGGTGATTACCAGCATTGACCGACAATCACCCGATATCGCCCAGGGCGTGAATGTGGGCGAGGGGCTCTATAAAGATCAGGGCGCCGGCGACCAGGGCCTCATGTTTGGATATGCCACCGATGAAACACCGGAATTGATGCCCATGCCCATCATGTACGCACATAAATTAACCAAACGATTAGCAAAAGTACGAAAAAACGGCGCCCTTGATTTCTTACGGCCGGACGGTAAATCCCAAGTGACCGTTGAATACGAAAATGGCACCCCGCTGCGAGTGGACGCCATTGTTGTCTCCACCCAGCATAAACCCGACATCACCTATGAGGAGCTTCGCGAAGCCATTATCTACGAAGTCATCAAGAAGGTGGTTAAACCGGAAATGATTGACGGCGATACCCGGTTTTTCATCAATCCCACCGGCCGTTTTGTCGTAGGCGGCCCCATGGGCGACTGCGGCCTGACCGGGCGCAAAATTATCGTTGACACATATGGCGGTCAAGGCAGTCACGGGGGCGGCTGTTTTTCAGGCAAGGATCCATCCAAGGTGGATCGAAGCGCCTCGTACATGGGCCGCTATGTGGCCAAAAATATGGTCGCTTCGGGGATCGCCAAAAAGTGTGAGGTCCAGATCGCCTATGCCATTGGCGTGGCTCAACCGGTCTCCATCATGGTGGATTTCATGGGCACTGGAAAAATACCGGAACGCCAAGCCCGCAAAATCGTTGATGAGGTCTTTGACCTTCGACCGTCCGCCATTATTGAGAAGCTGGACCTGCTGCGTCCCATCTATCGCAAAACATCTGCATACGGCCACTTCGGCCGCAATGACCCGGACTTTACCTGGGAAAAAACCGACATGGCCGACATCATCAGGGAGAAAGCCGGAATTTAAGTTACCTCATCGCCGGTAATATGGTGACAATGGATAAACATGCGTTAAGTTGAACTGAACAATGCGTGATGCATCCAAAACAAGGCTTTGGCTTACAGGAGGTTTTTCATGCCAGTAGCACCAAAAATCAATCCCCCCGAGGATTTCATTGAAGTCGATCTAAAACTGTCCTTCAAGGTGGCCGACATGGCGTTGGCGGCATTGGGACATAAGGAGATGGCCCTGTCTGAAAAAGAGATGCCGGGCCTCATGGCCATCCGGGAAAAATACGGCCCCCGGCAGCCGCTGAAAGGGCTCAAGGTAATGGGCAGTTTGCACATGACCATTCAGACCGCCATGCTCATTGACACCTTAAACATTTTGGGCGCTGACGTCCGTTGGGCTTCGTGCAACATCTTCAGCACCCAGGACCATGCGGCTGCAGCCATTGCCGATAAAGGTTCCGCTGCTGTTTTTGCATGGAAGGGCGAAACACTTCCCCAATACTGGTGGTGCACGGAACAGGCCTTGATTTGGCCGGACGGCAGCGGTCCCGACCTGATCGTTGATGATGGCGGTGATGCAACCATGTACATCCACCAGGGCGTGGCGGTTGAAAAAGATCCGTCCTTGCTGGAGCGAGTGTATGATAGCGAGGATATGCGCTGCCTGATGGCGCGCCTTAAAGTCAGCTGCCATCGCGACCCCCGATTCTGGACCCGCATCGCCGAAGGCATAAGAGGGGTATCCGAAGAGACCACCACGGGTGTTCACCGGCTTTATCAGCTTCAAAACAGCGGCGAATTGTTATTTCCCGCATTCAACGTCAATGATTCAGTGACCAAGTCAAAATTCGACAATTTGTATGGCTGCCGCGAGTCCCTGGCCGACGGCATCAAGCGTGCTACGGATGTGATGGTCGCCGGCAAAGCGGTAGTGGTTTGCGGTTACGGTGATGTGGGCAAAGGGTGTGCGCAATCCATGCGCGGGTATGGTGCCCGCGTGTTAATCACCGAAATAGACCCGATCTGCGCATTACAGGCCGCCATGGAAGGTTACGAAGTCACCACCATGGACGATGCCGCAAGTGTGGGAGATGTTTTCGTCACCGCCACGGGCAATTGCGACGTCATCACAGGCCAACACATGGAGATGATGAAAGACGAGGCGATCATCTGCAATATCGGCCACTTCGACAGCGAAATAGAGATGAGCTACTTGGAGAAAAGCGAAAAGTGCACCAGGGAAAACATCAAACCGCAAGTTGACAAATGGACACTGGCTTCCGGACGATCGATTATCGTGCTGGCTGAAGGCCGGCTGGTCAACCTGGGCTGTGCCACCGGCCACCCCAGTTTTGTCATGAGCAACAGCTTTACAAACCAGACCCTTGCCCAGATTGAACTGGCCACCCAAACGCACGAACGAAAGGTCTATACACTCCCGAAAGCGCTGGATGAAGAAGTGGCACGGCTGCACCTGGATCGGTTGGGCGTCAAGTTAACCCCATTGACCCAAAAACAGGCCGACTATCTGGGCATTCCGGTAAACGGACCCTTCAAGCCGGATCATTACCGCTATTAGATCGCTATTCCACCCCCTGGCGTGTCCCCCAATCAAAACGCAAAGGCCGTCCGCATCAATGCGGACGGCCTTTTGGGTTAAAACGAACATCAGTCGGATGGTTGCGTCCCCTTTTGCAAACGTTTCAGCTCATCAAGCTGTTCAAAGCCTTTTTGGACCACTTCATGATCCTCTGAGCTGCTGGCCATTTGTTTGGCCATCCCCATGGTCTGCATACCCGCTTCAATGTCACCCTTGTACCCCAATGCCACGCCAAGCCCCACATAAGCTTGAACGTAATCAGGGTCGAGCTCTTTTGCGCGATCGAATTCACGACAGGCATCGTCTATTTTTCCTCTTTCCAGCAGCTGCTGCCCATTGGCGACATGCTGGGAAGGCGTATCAAGAGCCGGTCGCAGAAAAATGGTGTCCGGACCGCAACCACAAAAGAGGAAGCCTAACAAGAGCATGGTCAGCCATTTTGCCTTATACATTGCAGTACCTCACCAAGCTAATCTAACACAATAACGACACGACACTGTTTAAGGAACGCAACGTGTGATGATGCGCCCCGAAGGGTGGAAGCATCCGAATTGCTGATGACGATATTACAGCTACCCGGCCTATCCGTTCTCAAGCCTTTGACCAACAGGGGCTTGGGTGCCACGCGAGGCCATTTTGGCCATTCATCGCCCATCAATCGAATATATTGACAGATGCCGTGCTGGACAGCAAATTCGCGACTGACATAGGCAGGTCCAAAGACCACCTGCCCCTTTTCATTTAGTAAAACCGGTACCATGGAGGGTTTCGCGCCCGTGCCGCGCGCATCCACAATTAGCCCGGTATAGGCATCTTGCTCGATAACCGCGTCGCTGGCATCAATGCCGGTGTTTTGAAAGTCATGACGATTGGATTGGCCGTTCAATGGTTTGATGGGCTCAACCTGACGAATCTCCACCGGCAGCATGAGCTGGGCAAATCCGCCATACAAACTCATCTGCATGTAGATCTCCTCCCTCCCGGAAGGGTCTTTATCAATATGAAGTATTTTAGCCGCCCTGGCCATCTCCTCGACTTTGGGCAGGGCTTCCCGGTTGGTTTGAAAAAGATTGGATGCACAGCGCTGATTGTCCACGCGCAGACGCATCAACGTATCGATCACATTATGGGTGGCTTGTTGTATGGCCCGATCAGATACCGGCTCACCGTTTTCAGCAGCTTCACGGGTATTTGTTTGAGGGGCTGCCGCGCCTTTGGCCGTAACCACACCCTTGGTCCAGTTAATTTGACCCGATGGGAATGGCTCGATCAGCTCCGCATTAGAATTCGCTGTCCCCGTCAGTGGGGCAGTCCAAAGGCAGCAACAGCAAACAATCATCCAGAAACGTATTTTCATCTATAAATCTTAGGCAGTTATCTTAATCAGTTGACCGTAGGCTTCAATATATTGTAAGACTCAAAGGAAGTCAACTCATCCACAAGATTATGCAAGGGGACCTTTTTGGGATTATGGTACGCGTGACAGGCTTTATTGGACGCAAAGCGATCGGTTCCGTAAATCACATCCTGGACCTGCTTGCGTTTGCCTTCCGCATATTAGCCCTGGCACTGTCCCGCCCGAGGGCAGGACGCACCCTTATCGCACGTGTAATCGTCCAACAGCTCTACTTTACCGCGGTGCAGGCGCTGCCGGTGATCATCCCAATTGCTTTGCTGATCGGCAGTGCCGTCATCATCCAATTTGCCAGATTATCCGGCCAGTATGATTTTGGCCGCATCTCGGTGCTATTGATCGTCCGCGAAATCGGGCCCATTGTCACCGCCATGATGGTCATCTTGCGCTCGGCCACGGCTGTGACCATTGAAGTGAGCTATATGCGTGTGTTGCATGAACTGGATGCCATGGAGATGAGCGGACTGGATCCGGTTCGCATTGTTTGCGTACCACGTCTGGTGGGTATCACATCCGCACTACTGGGTTTATTCATTGTATTTGACCTGGTTTCCATATTGGGGGGATACTTCCTTGTCTGGTCGATAACCAATATCCCGATGGGCAACTTTCTGTATCAAATCGCCAAAGCTATCACCATTTCAGATATTGCCGTGGGCCTTATCAAAGCAATCTTTTTCGGCATCACCATTACGGTCACCTGTTTATATCGTGGATTCGAGGCCAAACACCAGATCACAGAGGTCCCCGTAGCAACGTCACGATCGGCGGTGGAGTGTTTTCTGTATTGTCTGGTCATCAATGCATTTATATCCATCATTTTTTATATGTAAGCGATCTGCTA
>JASFER010000100.1:0-19426 GCA_050124755.1 Desulfobacteraceae bacterium | reverse complement strand
TTTCATGGATTCCAGCACTGCCGCTCATGATCCGATTAAGGTTCAAGAACCCACCCGCCTGGCCAAGCGCATCATTGCATGCCTGGATGTGCGTGCCAACGATCAGGGGGATCTGGTGGTGACCAAAGGCGATCAATACGATGTGCGTGAAGAGGGACAAGTACGCAATCTGGGCAAGCCGGTGGAACTGGCCAGGCGCTATTACGAGGAGGGCGCAGACGAAATCACATTTCTCAACATCACCGGATTTCGGGATTTTCCATTGGAAGATATGCCCATGATCGACGTGCTGAAACAGACCTCTAAAAAGGTGTTCGTTCCGCTGACCATAGGCGGAGGTATTCGAGACTATACAGACAAGGACGGCCGGCACTATTCAGCATTGGAAGTGGCGGACGCCTATTTTCGTTCCGGGGCGGATAAAATATCCATCGGCAGTGATGCCGTACTGATTGCGGAGCAGTATTTAAAGTCAGGGGCCGCCACTGGAAAATCAGCCATCGAAGAGATCTCCAGGGTATACGGCAGCCAGGCGGTGGTCATTTCCATCGATCCACGCCGGGTCTATGTGGATGCTCCGGATGCCGCGCCCCAACAGGTGATTCCCACATCCATTCCAGGCCCCAACGGTGAAGGTTATTGTTGGTACGAATGCACTATCAGAGGCGGTCGGGAAGGTCGTCCGGTGGATGCCATCACTCTGGCCCAGGTGTGTGAAAAATTGGGTGCCGGTGAGATTCTGCTCAACTGCATCGACCGGGACGGCACCAATTCCGGTTTTGACCTTGAATTGATCAATGCCGTCAAGAATGCGGTCACCATTCCGGTGATCGCGTCCAGCGGTGCCGGAAAAGCCGAACACTTTCAGGAGGTTTTTACACAAACACAAGCCGAATCGGCGCTGGCCGCCGGCATTTTCCATCGCCGCGAGGTGCCCATCGGTGAGGTGAAGTCCTTTCTAAAAGGCAAGGTGGAAATCAGACATTGTGGGCGTTAAAGATCTGAAAGAGGGCCATTTTTTTGCAGGTCCCCACGAATTTCGGCTCCATCCGCTGCTGAAGCGTTTCGCAAACGACCCGAAGGGATTTCGAGCGGCGGCCATAGCCCTGGATGGCCATGCGGTGGACATGGCCGCTTTAAGAAGCTATTTTTTCTGAATTCAAATCCATTGTTTGAATGCTTCAAAATTGTGCTTGACATCATAGTTGCCTATTGTATCATAAACCTCTGATATCGAATTAGAATCTCGTCTGCCAGCCTTCTCACTTCGTCTTTCGGAACATTATTAAATTTCAAGTATTTAAGGTCCATCTCATCATCTGCTTTTGGGGGAAAGGAGATTAACATGGCCAAAGCAGGGGGAAAAATCAAAACAAGCCCGGACCCAAAACCCAAATCAATTCAATCCAATGCGGAGATGGCCGATGGCGGGAGCGTGGACAAAATCCGCGACATCCTTTTCGGCAACCAAATGCGCGACTTTGAGAGACGTTTCTCACAAATGGAGGATCGCCTGGCCAAGGCGACCAAAGATCTGCGTGATGAGACCCATAAACGACTGGAGGCGTTGGAACGCTTCTTCAAGAAGGAACAAGAGGCGCTTAAAGATCGATTGAAGTCCGAAACCGATCAGCGCGAAGATGAAGATAAAAAGCTCAGCGACGATTTAAAGAGTGCCGTTTCATCACTTAAAAAAGAACTCCACCGGGCAGAAGAAAAAATGCAGGAACTCACCACCGAATTGCGACAACAGATTCTGGAACAGTCCAAAACCCTGTCCGAAGAGATCCAAAATAAAAACGAGCTGGCATCGGAAGCGCTTCGGAACACCGCGCAAGGATTGGATGATGCCAAAATCGATCGCTCCACCATGGCCGAATATCTCATTGAGATGGCCATGCGGATTTCGGATCATGGGGGAGAAGTTATAGCAGACAAATAAGATTAAAGACCTATACCCAAATAAAGGAGAATCGGCCTGCATTTTAATCTCCTGGCATGTTTTAGGTTTTAAGTTTTAGGTTTTAGGTTAAGGAATTCTATCTATTATAATAATAGATGAGGCACTCGCTTTTGATCGTGATATGCCCACGGACACAGGCCATGAGCGCATCATACGACCCTATAGAACAGGCCCCATCCTTTGCCTAAAACCTAAAACTTAAAACCTAAAACTTTGGATTGATGACTGGATAAATACGCACCGGATCTGAAAGCCTTATTATGGGTTATAGATCCGCAAAACCATTTTGCTTGGAAGATCTATGGCTGCCAGCGAACCATACAACCATCAGGATCATCCTTCTTCAGGCAATGAGAGCTCAAATTGGCTTGAGTTACGCAATCTACTGACAGGTCCTGAACAACGACAATTGGCCCGCATCCTAAGGCGGCTCGACGATCCCATGCTTCGCGCGGAGGAGGTCAGCAGGGCTCTGCCGGACGCCATTTCCCTGGGAATTTCGCGAGACAAGCGCATTGCCCGGGCCATGCAGCCCATCATCGACACCGCCTTAAAATCATCCGTAGACAAAAACCCGAAGATCATCGCCGACGCTATTTATCCCGCACTGGGTCCGGCCATTCGCAAAGCCATCAGCGCTACCTTGATGGGGATGGTGCAATCGCTCAATCACATCTTGAACCAAAGCTTTTCACTACAGGGTATAAAATGGCGCATTGAAGCCATGCGTACACAAAAATCCTTTGCCGAAGTGGTGCTTTTGCATACCCTTGTCTACCGTGTGGAGCAAATTTATCTGATTCACCGGCACACAGGTGTGTTATTGATGCATGTGAGCGCCGAGCAGGTGGAATACAGAGATCCGGATCTGATTTCAGGCATGCTCACCGCCATTCAGGATTTTGTAAAAGATTCATTCGATTCTGAAAGCGGCGAGATGCTCGACACTTTGCGAATGGACGGAGATCACAGCGTGTGGATCGAGCATGGTCCGGATGCTATCATGGCTGCCGTCTTTCGCGGTACACCGCCGGTGGAACTGAGAACCCGTTTCAGAGATATTCTTGAACGCGTCCATGAATCGTTTGGAACCCGTTTAACGGACTTCGACGGTCAGACAGAGCCGTTTGGACTGATCAAACCCGAACTGGAGGAAGCCCTGACCAGCCAGGTCCGCGACACCAGAAGGACGGTATCCCCATTGTTATGGGTGCTGGCAGCGGTGGTATTACTACCGTTCATGCTATGGGGGTGGCAGGTTTACACAAATCACCGTCACCTGCAGACACTTTTATCCCAGCTCGGAAGGGAACCCGGCATCGTTATCACAGCCACGGAAAAAAGGAACGGTCAATTAATGATCACCGGTCTAAAAGATCCCATGGTGCAGCACGTTGATCAATGGATCAAAGATTCAAAAGTCGATCCTGCTGATGTCCGCTTCCATTGGCAGCCCTTTATCGCCCTGGACAATGCATCGGTTCAAAAGCGTGCCCATTCAATACTGGATCCTCCATCAACGGTTCAGCTGGAGATCAAAGACGACACTATGATTGCATCAGGATCCGCCCCTCACCGTTGGATTAAACGTTTTCGGCAGCAAGCCGCCGCCGTTGACGGTATCAGTAACTACGACGACTCCCGGCTTCAAGACGATGAAATGATGCAGCTGGTGTCCGCCATTGCAGCGTTGGAACAGCAATCAGTCAATTTCAAAAAGGGGGAATCGATTCTATATCCGAACCAAAAAGAATCCCTTATGACTGTGGTTTCTATACTCAAGGAGATGCAACGGCTCTACCGGTCCATGGAAGAGACAGTGCATGTAACCATCATCGGACAGGCCGATGCATCAGGCCGGCAAGCCTATAATCTCCAAATCAGCCAACGCCGCGCGGATGCCGTATTGGGTTTTTTAACCAATCATGGTATAGACCCATACTATATACGTACTTTGGGAACCGGTGCAAAATCACGTTTGAAGACCCTCCAGAAGAGAGAAACACGCGATATTTATCGCAGTGTCACCTTTAAAGCATTTATCGAAGCAAATTAGGCGGTCAAGGATGATCAAAAAAAAGGTTTGTCTGGTAGGCGCATTTGCGGTTGGGAAAACCAGCCTGGTCCAACGGTATGTATACTCCATATTTTCCGAAAAATACCACACCACGGTGGGTGTTAAAGTGGACAAAAAGCAAGTCAACGTGCAGGGGCAAAACATCGACATGATCATTTGGGATCTCCATGGAGAAGACGACTTTCAATCGGTCCGCATGTCATATCTTAGAGGCGCTTCGGGCTGCATCTATGTGGCCGATGGTACGCGCCCGGCCACATTGGATGTGGCCTTGGATCTTAGGCGGCGGGCTGAAGAAGCCATCGGACGAACACCTTCCATTCTGGCCATCAACAAATGCGATCTCAAATCCCAATGGGAGATAGACATTCAGAAAATCGAACAATGGGATCCACAAGGTTTGACAGTGATCCATACCAGTGCAAAAACCGGAGAGTCGGTTGAACAGGCCTTTCATCAATTGGCGGGAAAGATACTGGAGGATGAACTGTGACCCTTCCCGAATCCATACGCACCCATCTGGGAGATTGGCTGATCGGCCAATGTGTCTTTGGATATGTACTTCTCGATTCAGAAGGTCGCGTGGTCGCATGGGGCGGCGCACTGGACCAGCTTGGCATCGGGCCCCTTCAAGAGGGAAAGGAGGTCGGCGACCAACTCATTTTTACACAGGGACTGATTCCGACCGATGAACCTTCCATTCATCTACCCATGATCAAGCTAGATGAACGCCATACACTGGATCTTCTCTTATTCAGAGAAGATGACGCATACGCACTGCTGCTCTTGGAAGCCGAAGAAAAACAACAACAATTGGCCAAATATCAACAAAAGGCCAATGAATTGGCCCTGTGGCGGGAACAGCAATCCGGCGCCTTACGATCCATGGCAACCACCTCCGCAGCCGATACCCTGGAGAGGTTCTTTAAGGCCTGCAATGTTGCCGCGCTGGAATTAGACACCGGCAACCATTTTTCCTTGATTGGCCAGGCCCCTGATTGGCTGAACAGGTTCTGTCCTGAAGCAGCGATTCGCCCGTGTAACCTGAGTCCTGAGAACGTCTTTTCCTTTCTGGAGAATTTCTTGAACGAAGCCTACGATTTTTGGGACCAACACAAAATCGGCTGTATTAAATCGGGTGTGTGGATCGAGAAGGATGCATCGGGAAAGGAACACTTGTTTGAAGCAACCGCCGTTTATACCGGAGCAAGTAAAATTCTGCTCATTTTCAATGAAAATAAGCATCTTGCCGAAAAACGGGCGTTAATACAAAGAGGTCGTGAACTGGCTCTGGGGCATTGCACGCTGGAAAAGAGCCAAACCAGAATGCAACTCACCCGGGAAGCGTTGGAAGCACGGGTCAAAGAACGAACCCTGGAGATAGAGCAAGCCAAAAAGCGTCTTGAAGAAGAACTGATTCAGCGTCAAACCTTGGAGAGCGAACGAACGGAGATGATTCTGCAACTGCAGCAGGCCCAAAAAATGGAGGCCATCGGCACATTGGCCGGGGGCATCGCCCATGACTTCAACAATATCTTATCGGCAGTGGTTGGATTTACGGAATTGAGCCTGTTCGATGTCCCCAAGGACTCAACATTAGCGTCCAATTTGAAGCAGGTGCTTTCGGCCGCCCAGCGCGCCAAAGCGCTCATAGGACAGATACTGACCTTCAGTCGCCAGACCACGCCGGAAATACGCCCTGTTCAGATGGAGATGATTATCCAGGAAGCTTTAAAATTGCTGCGGGCCTCCCTGCCACCGTCGGTGGAGATCAAGCAGGATCTTCAAAGCCATGCCTATGTCATGGCCGACCCAACCCAGTTGCACCAAGTGGTCATGAACCTGTGCACCAACGCCGGACAGGCCATGGTGACCGAGGGCGGCATTTTGGAGATCGGTCTACAAGATAAAGAGATCGGTGCCGAAGATGCCGAAACACATAAAGGCCTTGCACCGGGCTCATATTTGGAGATGACGGTCAGAGACAGCGGCTACGGCATGACCACCGACACTATGGACCGCATCTTCGATCCTTTCTTCACCACCAAGGAAAAGGGTGAGGGAACCGGTATGGGCCTGGCGGTTGTACACGGAATTGTAGCAAACTGCCGGGGAGATATTTCTGTCTCCAGTCAGGTTGGTGAAGGCACCACTTTCCGCGTCATTTTGCCCACGGTGAAAGAGATTGAAATGCCGGAGGATGTCATACCGGCAGCTCTACCCAAGGGAAATGAAAGCATCCTGTTTATTGATGATGAACCCATGCAAACCGATCTGGCCCTTAAAATCCTCACCCCTTTAGGCTATCACGTCACCGCCATGACGGACAGCGCAGCCGCCCTAAAAACCTTTATCGATTCTCCGGACAGCTTCGATATCGTGGTGACCGATATGTACATGCCCAAAGTAACCGGGAAAGGCTTTGCCATAGAGGCATTGCGCATTCGGCCCAACATCCCTATCATCCTCTGTTCCGGCTATAGTGTCAATCTGGTGGACCCGAACTCCATGGAGCAGTATTTCAAAGGCCACCTGATGAAACCCTTTCTGATCAAAGAGATGGCAACAACGATACGCAACGTTCTGGACGGGCATTCGTAGCCCTTACAGGTGTCCCTTTTCCATCAAGCTGTAATAGTCGGTTTGATTGAAAATGAGGTGATCCAACAATTTGATGCCCAATGTTTCTCCAGCCATTTTCAGCTGATCGGTGACCTCCAAATCATCTTGGCTGGGTGTCAAATTGCCTGAGGGGTGGTTGTGAGCCACGATAACGGCGGATGCGCGATCGGTGATGGGATCGGCGTAGACTTCCCGGGGATGCACCAAGGCACGATTGACCAGGCCAACGGAGACCGTGCGAACCGCAATCACCTCGTTGGCACCGTTTAGCGAAATACATAAAAAGTTCTCCTGGCGACGATCGGCCACATGCCGTATGAGGGGATAGACATCCGGCGGAAAAGAGATGCGAACGCCGTGGGGACGGATTCTCCGGCGTGCAAACTCAACGGCGGCCACGATCAAAGATGCTTTGGCCATGCCCACGCCTTCCACCTTGCGCAATCCGTCCAAAGAGGGCGTGCCCCCCTCTCCATCGAGCGTCTTCAATAGTCTGGCGGCCAGGGTCATCACATCCGTGCGTTTCGTACCACTACCCAATAAAACGGCAATGAGTTCAACATCAGAGAGCGCTTGAGCCCCTTTGCGCTTCAGTTTCTCTCTTGGCCGTTCGCAAGCGGGCATATCTTGTATTCGCCTCATATGTTTAACAATCCTTTTTGCTTTGCACACCAGCGCGGGTTGATGCGATACCGCAATAGCTTTGGATGTTTTGCATATGGCCAGCGACACCGGGGAAGGTGGATGGCCCGTACTGTTAGATGAACGTGCTGCATTTGCAAAGGTGAGAATACTGGCATCTAACGCTAAACCACTCAGATGTCAAGGCAAACGCAATGTTTCCAGCAATTCTAACTGAACGGTATTCAGGAACAAGAAATCGATCCCGATAGCGATCCCGATCCCGACACCAGTAACGAGGCCGCGGCAAATCGGGATCGGGATCGCTATCGGGATCGAAAGGATAGAGAGAAACAGTATGATTCGCGAAAATAATTTTTAGAAAATCCTTGAACCTGCGTCTGCTGTGGTGAATGACATTCAATGTTTCATTGGGCGCCCTTGGTATTTGAAACAAGCTTGTCTCATGAAACAGTTTTTTCCGATTGCCCCCGCTGCAAAAATGACAAGAAAATAAAAAATAGATTTAATATCAACATGTTAAGGTTATTCGTGATGACATCTATGAATTAATCTTATCTGGCATCAACCTTGCTATCTTGTTCATCAAATGCGCCATTTTCATCGCACTTCCGTTGGATGCACAGCGAGTCGGGCACCCTAATGAAAACGGCCGGGAGATGCAAACGCTTAAAAAATCAAGCACAGCGCCGGATGTACGCGCATATGGTTCGATTGGAATACCCCGATGTATAATTGAAAATTGAAGGAGAAACGCATGGAGGCCAAAGTACTCAAAGCCATGAAAGATGCTGGAAAACCCGTTCGCCCTGGAGATATTGCCAAAGTGCTGAATGTGGAGAGCAAAGAGGTTTCGAATGCCATTAAGATTCTGAAAAAAGAAGGAAAAGTTATTTCGCCAAAGCGCTGCTATTATTCCCCAACCTGACCCCCTGAGGGCACCGACGGCATTTCTCGCCCCGTGCCGCCGGTGCCCAAACCGCTCCCTGGTATCGCATCCCGAAAATAGCTTGTAAAAAAAAGTTTAGCAGCATCATGGCCGAAGCTGCCCCGCATGATTCAAATCCCAATGTCAAAGCCCAAATGTCAAAGTAATGTATTCTGTCGATTTTAAAATTTCAGCTTGCATGCGGATAAATTGCCTCTTATAATTTTTGTCAGCATTCTAGATTGCTCGGATTTCCGTTTCCGGGTGACAAGACAAACAGTCGATTGGTAACCATGGCGCATAAATACCGTATGGAGGTTTATTTTGGTCAGCAGGGGAAAAGATTTTGGGTTTAAGCGTATTCATGAACGAAAAGCTTACACGGTGGATATTATCTTTTCCCATAAAAAAAAAGCTTACAGCGGCAGCATTAAAAACATCAGTCTTGGAGGAGCATACATCGCCACCAGCAGTGTCAATCAGTTTTCATCCGGAGACCTCATTACCCTCAGCATTCCCTTCACCACCGGCAAAAAACACGTCAAGCGCAAAGGGCGCATTCAATGGCTCAATAATAACGGGTTTGCCATAGAGTTTATTTAATTGCCCTTATGTGGTCTCATAACAGGCCACGAGTTCACCATAATAAAGCGTGTGGTAATCCTTTTGTGGATATATGGCATGGTAGTCGGAATTCAAAAAGACCGGATCCATTGCGCTTTTGTAAACGATCCGGCATTCGGCATGTAAACCGGGCGTATCAATGATGGGGGAGACAGTTTTTTTGCCGGCGGCAGTTCTTAGCCCGCACTCTTGCAGCTTATCCACGTCACGACCCGACTTGGTACCGCAATAAAAAATTTCATCACGTAAATTCCCACTGGGCATGGAGACTGTGAAATCCGCAGCCGATTCCATAATCGCAAATGTGTGTCGGGAATTGCGGACGGCCACCATCAGAATCGGTTTACGCCAGCATATCCCCGTCATACCCCAGCCGATGGTCATGGTGTTGAATTGATGTGCGTTCTGAACTGAAAGAAATGCGCCTTTTTCGATCTGCAAAATGATTTTTTCAAAAACCGGAAGAACTTCTTTAATTTCCATAACCCCTCGCCAGTATGATGCCTTGCGTTGATGTAAAACGGGGCGGCGCATGGTTGTTCAATGTAGATGATAACACGTTGTTCCAGCGGTATATCCGGTGGCCCCACAGTGCCGCTTATTTTTTTATAACAAATACGGTAAAATTTTCAATATCTGTTATTTTGGGGCTTGCATTTGCATAATTTTTAATATAATTTGTAACCCACACCTAAAAGCCCATCCATCTATATGCACAGGTATAATTGCATCTGTGTCGAACTGTAATTAGGCTCCCCCTATTTTGAATGAATGCCATAAAGGAGAGGTATACATGAAGGAATTGATCAGTTATATCGCACAGTCATTGGTCGACCATCCGGGTGAGGTAATGGTGTCAGAGGTCGAGGGCAATCAAACAACTGTTTTAGAACTAAAGGTTGCCAAAGAGGATCTAGGCAAAGTTATTGGAAAGCAGGGTCGCACCGCTCAAGCCATGCGCACCATTCTCAGTGCTGTATCGTCAAAAGTTAAGAAACGAACGGTATTGGAAATCATCGAATAGGCCATTAGTCCCAAATTTTTCTGTACATAGCCCAGTGAAAAACACATAAGGCCCCCTATTCCATATAGGGGGCCAATTGTGGTGATATACAGATCTTTTTACGGCCTCAAATAATCATTCAGAGAAATGAAAGATGATTGGATGAAAACCATTTCTAATGAATTTTCCGGTAACCTGATTGGGTCAATGCCGCTTTTATAAATTCACGAAATAGCGGATGGGGGTCCATGGGGCGGGATTTGAATTCAGGATGGAATTGGCATCCTAAATACCAGGGATGGTCCTGAAGCTCTACGATTTCGACCAGGTCCCCTTTGGGCGAAGTTCCGCTGATGATCAAGCCGGCTTCTTCCAGCTTCTCCCGTAACGCGTTGTTGAACTCGTAGCGGTGGCGGTGCCGTTCGGATATGTTCTCTTTTCTATAAGCCTCATGGGCCAGGGTATTTTTAATCACGCGGCATGGATAGGCACCCAACCGCATGGTGCCGCCTTTATCGGAGTCTGAGTCCCGCTTTTGGATGCTTTTTGTTTGATCATCATACCACTCGGTCATCAAATAGATTACCGGATAAGGGGTATTTTCATCAATTTCCGAACTGTGAGCACCCTCCAAGCCGGCGACATTGCGGGCAAATTCTACTACTGCGATCTGCATGCCCAGACAAATGCCGAAATAGGGAACCTTGTTTTCTCTGGCATAGCGCGCCGAACAAATCTTGCCTTCAATGCCCCGCGAGCCGAACCCTCCGGGCACCAGGATGCCGTCGACTTGGGACAATTGCGGCGAACAATTGCCTGCATCAATGGTTTCAGAATCAACAAAGACCAAATCAACCCGGCAATTATTGGGCAAACCGCCGTGGAACAAGGCTTCATTGAGACTTTTATAAGATTCGGTCAGATCTACATACTTACCCACGATGGCAATGGTGACCTTGTGCTCCAAGTTCTTCATGCGGTGACACAAATCTTCCCAAGGGTCCAGTCTTGGTGTGCGCGTCCAGATATTCAACAGCTCTACAATTTTGTTATCCAGCCCCTCTTTGTGGAAAACCAGAGGGACCTCATAGATATTATCCACGTCTTTCGCCGTGATCACTGCGTCGGTGCCCACATTACAGAACAGTGCAATCTTTGCTTTGATATCTTCCGAAAGATATCGGTCGGTGCGGCACAAAAGGATGTCCGGCTGAATGCCGATACTGCGCAGTTCCTTGACGCTATGCTGGGTCGGTTTGGTTTTCAATTCACCGGCAGTGCCGATATAAGGCACCAATGTCAGATGAATGTAGAGCACGTTCTCCTTACCGGCATCTGTTCGAAATTGACGGATGGCCTCTAAAAAGGGCAAACTTTCAATGTCGCCGATGGTGCCTCCGATTTCGATAATGGCAACATCCACATTGTTGGACACCAACCGAATGCTGTTCTTGATCTCTTCGGTTATGTGGGGAATGACTTGGACGGTTCCGCCAAGGTAGTCCCCCCGGCGTTCCTTGGTTATGACAGAGTTATATATTTTCCCTGTGGTAAAGTTGTTGTCGTGTCCCAGACGCGCATGGGTAAAGCGTTCATAGTGCCCCAGATCCAGATCGGTTTCCGCACCATCATCGGTCACGAATACCTCACCATGTTGAAACGGGTTCATCGTGCCCGGATCGACATTTATGTAAGGGTCGAGCTTTTGAATGGTAACCGTCAGCCCCCTGCTCTCCAGCAAAGCGCCTATGGACGCCGAAGCCAGTCCTTTGCCTAAAGAAGATAATACACCACCTGTCACAAAAATGTATTTGGCACTCTTTCCATTCATGCGCTATCTGTTCCCTCCCCGCATCCGCTCAGTTTTGTTTACCCTAAGCTCTTTCCGTTATCATAATCCTTAGGGCGATAAAAGCATGTTTTGCACTTAATGCCGAAGTGTCTGTCTTTACGAACTGCCATTTCACCGTCAAAATGATCCGCGCTTTGGATTAACCCAAGGGCTCGCGCTAAGGGCTCGCGTAAAAATAACTTCACATTTTTATGCGCCGATGCATCCTGCCTGGCGGTGTTGCCAAAGGCCAGAAATATCTCGATATTCCTGCGCTTCGGCGCCTTGCCAGCCAGGCGCCTCAACACCTAAAAATGTAAATTTATTTCTGCGCGAACCCTAAGGCTCGAATTTCTTCTTAAAATCTTCTATGGTGCGGTCCACCTCATCCACTTCGGATTCAGGGGCTTCGTCACCGGTCGGTGCCGCCGCTTCTTTTTTGTAAATGGTCATAAGATGCGGAATGTTCAATAACTCTCCGGCGATGGCCTTATCGGCCTGCACTTTGGTGACCTGAATGCGTCTGACCAGCAGCCGGTTATGGTAGGTCTCAATCAGCATGGGATACCAGACGCCGTCCAGGTTTTGCCAGTTGCGATAAATAAATTCCAAACGCTCCGGTTCGGTTGATCCGTTAGCTGGGGGGAAAACATTGATCCAGCGCAACGGAACAGACCGCTCTTTATCCACCCACACTTGCGAAGCGGATACATTCGGATAATCTGCGCCGATAACATACACGATCCGATCGTCCATTCGTCCGAGGCTCGAGGTCCCCACATCCACACCATGGGTGTAGAGCACCTTTTGCAACAACTGCCGGGAGTTGTATAAAAGGAGGTCTTTGTACCGATCAAAACGTCCTTCACGCTCCGCTGTAATGATGTCATCGACAATGGTCAACGCCTGCCCGCGGGAAAGCACTCGTATGCGATGTGAATTCTCATGCGTGATCTCGGAACGAAAGCGGTCCGGGAAAACATAGTTGAGGGTCTCAGTCAACTCGATGGGTTGACCGGACACGGCCGAATCCATGACCACCACCTGCTGATCAACCTGCAGGGTTTGCGCACCAGCCAGTTTGCGCACCATCATATCCAGGACATGGGGCCCCTTGAGAACATAGCCACTGACTGGAGCGGCCCACAGCCAGAGGATGATCCATACCACGGTCACTCCGGCATATCGCACCGGTCTCGACGCTCCATTTATGTGCATGCTAAACACCATTGCCATTTTTTTCGATGCTGCAATCCTTTGCGCCACAACTTGTGCATCAGCGCCAGCAAATCCGAACCGTGTTTTCTCCTGATTTTGCAAAACACTGAAGTTTAATCCCCGATAAAGAAATCCAGGCCGTATTTTGCCGATGCGCCCAATTCCTCTTCAATGCGTATCAATTGGTTGTATTTAGCGATGCGGTCGGTGCGGGACATGGATCCGGTTTTTATCTGGCCGGCATTCACCGCCACTGCCAAATCGGCAATAAACGTATCTTCCGTCTCACCGGAACGGTGCGAAATCACGGTGGTGTAGCCGGCCTGATCAGCCATCTCGATGGCATCCAAGGTTTCCGTCACCGTGCCGATCTGATTGAGCTTGATGAGAACAGAGTTGGCCACCCCGTCCTCTATCCCTTTGGCCAATATCTTGGGATTGGTGACAAAGATGTCGTCTCCCACCAGTTGGATCACTTCGTCCAGCTGCTCGGTCATCATCTGCCAATTTTTCCAATCCTGTTCCGCCAATCCGTCTTCTATGGAAAGGATGGGGTATTTTTCAACTAATTGAGCGTAGTACTCAATCATCTGGGCCGCGCTTAATTTGCGGTTTTCGGATTTGAGAACATACTTGCCTTTGCTGTAGAATTCACTGGCGGCCGCATCCAGCGCCAATCCCATCTCTTTGCCGGGTTGGTAGCCGGCTTGTTCAATGGCCTCGATAATATAGGCCAGGGCCTCTTCATTGGAACCCAGGTCCGGCGCAAATCCGCCTTCATCTCCGACGGCGGTGTTCAGCCCCTTGCCCTTCAGGATCTTTTTGAGGGTATGAAAGGTTTCAGCCCCCATCTGTATGGCGTGGGAGAACGATTTGGCGCCAAAGGGGATAATCATGAACTCCTGGATATCTAAATTATTTGCCGCATGCTCACCGCCATTGATCACATTCATCATGGGGATGGGCAGAACCCGCGCATTGACACCGCCGAGATAGCGGTACAGCGGCAGGCCATAAGCCTGGGCTGCGGCGCGGGTCACGGCCATGGAGACGCCCAGCATGGCGTTGGCACCCAGTTTGGACTTGTTGGCGGTGCCGTCCATGGAGATCATGGCGTGATCCAGGGCCATCTGGTCGGCGGCGTCCATGCCGAGTATGCCTTTGGCAATGGTAGTATTGACATTGTTTATGGCGGTGGTCACACCTTTTCCGCCGTAGCGTTTGGCCCGTTTGTTTCTCAGCTCCAGTGCTTCCCGGGTACCCGTGGATGCTCCGGACGGCACGGCGGCCCGTCCCACAGCGCCGCACGCCAGCGCCACATCCACCTCCACGGTGGGATTTCCCCGTGAATCAATAATCTCTCGCCCCTTAACTTCAACAATCTCTGTCATCATTCCCCCTACTGAAAAGATTATGATTTCTTAAAAAATCAACAAAAAGACAATTATAATAATAGCAATGGGAAAGCCAACTTTTTGTGTCGCATTCAATATTGTATCTAAATCTAACACTCCGGGCCTCCATAAGCGTTAAATTGTATCTAACATTGTATCCATCTGATTGGAGACACGTCATCTCCCGTTTGGACGTCTTTTTAGGCGTGTGGCGTGTGGGCAAAATAGCGGTCGATTTCACTCGTTACTTAGTCGATTTAGCATTACCGAACCATGGAATGCAGCTTGACAATTTTTGCGCGCATGTTAACCTCCCCGATGAGGGATGTCAAGAAGATGAGCAACTTTTTAAGGTAGTTACTCAAGTTATTAAACAAAACACCGATAAAACATACAGTGGTTTCAACCGGAAGGATTGCCATGCCCAAAGATAACCAAAACCCATACCAAGAGGGGCATCTGTTTGTTGCCGCCATTCGCATTTTGGAACACCGGAACTCGGCGCCGCCGGCACTGAAGGAGATATCGGAACTGCTCGGCATTTCCGCCGAACAGACCGGATTGATCAGCCGACGTTTGCATGATGCCGGCATCGTTAAAATCGTCGAGAGTGCCTTTGGCGACCGGTGGGGGGTCGACGATCACCTCAAGATTGAAGGGCTGCCGAAAGAGGCCGCCACCAGCCAGATGGACGAAGCCCTCAAGCAATTCAAGGCTGAAAAAGATAAGATCGCCCAAAAGATCGAGGGCATCAAAGAGCAGCAGGCTAAAAAACAAAAAAATCTGTTTTCCGAAATCGAAAAGAAGCTTAAAGAGGATCTTTCAAAAAAATAGTCGCATACGGCTCATGCCGGATACGACGCACACCGGAGGCACATGAGCCCATTGAACCGTCCTTTTGGGAAAAAGCCATCCTCCAGCGCCTCGGCCCGTTGGTCCAACCGCTCGGGATTCACCCTCATCGAGCTCGCCATCGTTATCATCATCGTGGGCATTATCATTTCCATTGTCGCCAGCGTGCTGCCCTCTCTCATCGCATCATCCAAAATCAGACAAGCCAGGGCGCAGCTTGAAAAAGCGGACAATGCCCTGCAAGGATACAGCATTGCGAATTTCCGGCTCCCTTTTGCCGATAACAACGGTGACGGGTTGGAGGATGCCGGTGTTTTTTCCGGTACCCTTCCCTACCGCACCATGGGATTGTCCAGCGGCACGGATGTATGGGGCAATCCCATCCGCTACGCCGTATATGGCGTGGGCGGCGGTGCAAACAACCTGACCCGGACGTTTACCGATGGCGATGCCTTTTGCGCGGCCATCACCAATGCCAGTACGGCGGCCTTCGACATCAACATCGATCACACTACCACGGCGGTTCCCTGCGGCGGCGCCACCGGTACAAACGCCGGCAATCAAGCATATGTACTGGCCAGCGGCGGCCTGAAGGACATGGACGGCGCCAACGGTTATTTTGACGGTTGCAACACGACGGCCGGCACGGGATTCAATATTCCGGGAAAGATTCAGGATACAACTTACGACGACCTGGTCCGCGCTTACTCTCTCAATGAGCTCAATCAAAAGAACTGCTCCGGCAGCGGCGGCGGGGGGGGAGGCGCCGTGGAAAACACGGCCGCCGGCAACTGCGCCGACGGCGCGGACAATGATGGAGACGGCGACACGGATTGTGCCGATTCAGGTTGCAGCACGGATCCGGCTTGTACAGGCCCCTCTCCCTTGAACATCACCACCACGTCTATCCCAAGCGGGGTGCTGATGAGCAGCTACTTGACCCCTTTCGCCGCAACCGGCGGGACGACCCCCTATACATGGAGCCTGACGAACAATGGCGGTTTCAGCGATTTTTCCATCAACTCCTCCACGGGCACGCTGACCGGCACCCTGGATCAATGCCCCGGCCCGCCGGATTACACCATTAGCGTGCAAGTACAAGATTCCACGCTGCCGGCCGATGGCGGACCTTTCACTGACAGCCAATCGGTCACGCTGCAAATCACCAGCGACTTAAGTGTCGCCCGAACCAGCGGTAGCGGAACCAATATCACCTGGTCTGCTCCCGGCCAGCAAGAAACGTTCATTGCCAACGGCGGCCGTATAGGTACGGTGAACTGGTCCTTGAATACCGCAGGAGCGACCGGCTTCGCCGTCACATCCACCGGTGCCGACACCGGCACCATTTATAAAACCGGCAGCACCGCTGCCGGTACATACACCTTCATTTTAACCGCCGTCGATGCCGGCTGCGCAACCAACACGGATGATCTGCCCCTCACGGTGACCGTCACAGCTTCCGGCGGCGCTGCTCCCGGAAATATCAGCGGTGCAATCGACGCCATCGAGTTTGATACGATGTCCGGATATAACCCGGATATTGTTCCGGTCAGCGGCGATATCTATGCCATCGCCTACTCCGGACCAAACGGTGACGGCTTCATCCGCACCGTTCAAATCGCTTCCGACGGCCAAATCACCAACACCATCATCGATACCTTCGAATTTGACAACCGGGCCGCCACCGATCCCGATATCACCCATGTCACCGGGGACATCTTTGCCATTGCCTATTCAGACCAGGCCAATGACGGGCGGGTGGTAACGGTGCAAATCGACAGCGCCGGTCAGATCGCCAATTCGACCATCGACTCACTGGAATTCGATAACGACCACTGCTATGAACCGGACATTATTCAAGTCAGCAGCGATGTCTACGCCATTGCCTATGCCGGTAACGCTTTTACGGGCGGTGTCATCAAAACGATCCAAATCGCAGGCAACGGTCAGATCACCAATGCGGTGGTGGACACCCTGGTTTTTGACGCCGCGTTCTGGTCCGGTTACGAGGCCGATCTTATCCACGTCAGCGGAGACGTCTACGCTGTTGCTTATCAGGATACATCATATGACGGCCAGATCCGCACCCTCTCCATCGACAGTGCCGGCCAGATCGGCAACAGCATCATTGACAGCCTGGAATTCAGCACCACCGCCTATGATCCCGATATCGTGCATGTCAGCGGGGACATTTTTGCCGTTGCCTATGAAGGCGCAGGCGGAGATGGATTCATCAGCACCACAACTATCGCCTCGGATGGCCAAATCGCCAATACGGTTATCGACAACCTTGAATTCGACACGGTTCAGGGCAGGGAACCGGTCATGTTGAGCATCGGCCCAAACCTGTTTGCCATTGCATACGCAGGCCCCAATGACGATGGTTTCTTAAGCACCGTACAGATTGACGACACCGGCCAGATAGGCAACGCCGTCCTTGATTTGTTGGAGTTTGACACCAGCAGCGGAAGAGAACCCTCCATTGTTTCAGTGGGTCCCAATATGTTCGCGGTTGCCTATCGCGGTCAAAGCAATGACGGGTTTGTCACCACGATTTCACTGAACTAGTGCATTGTACATCGGCGGGATCAAAAGGAAGATACCTTGGAGACCAAATCGTAGATGGGCAGAAAAAGACCAATGATGACAACGGCAAAAATCGCCCCGGCAACCATTAGAATCAGCGGTTCAATGGACTTGCCGATGGTCGACACCAGAATGGATAGTTTGTTGCGGTACTGTTCGGCAATATAGCCCAACTGGTCCGACAGGGTGCCGCTGTTTTCTCCAACACTCATCATGCGAACCACGAAATTGGGAAAAATGCCCGCGGCTTTAAAGCTGTCCGATATCCCTTCGCCGTTTTCCAGAAAGCTTTTCACTTCCTTCAGCTTGTCCCGATAGACCTCATTGCTCACGGAGTTGCCCAAGATATTGACGGATTTAAGAATATCGATACCCGCATTGATCAGCATGGCGAAATATTCTGAGATATAGGCCAGCACCGAGGCGGTGACAATACTTTTGACAACGGGTGTCCGCAACAGGGTCACATCTAAAGCCTTTCGAAATCGTCGACTGCGCTTTCGGAGCACCAGCGCCCCTGTCAACACACCAATGGTTGTCACGATGATGTGAAGATAGTAGGCCTGAAAGAATTCGGAACACTCAATCAAAAAGACGGTAATGGCCGGCAGAGTGACGTCCAGTTCTTTGAAAAGGCTGACGATTTTGGGCACCACATAGGCAAACCAGAAAAGCAATCCGCCGCCGATGGCGGTCAATACAAAGCACGGGTAGAGCAGCGCCTGTTTGGTATCGCTGACGATTTTATCGATGCGCAGCAGGTGATCGGCCGCGTCCTTGAGCATCTCATCCAGTTTGCCGGTGTCTTCGCCCATACGAATCAGATAGATGACATTCCGGGGAAAAATATGGGGATGGCGCCGGGCGGCTTCGGAAAAGCCGGATCCGCCTTTAATGCGATCGATAATCTCCTTAAAGTCCTTGGCGACCTTTGGGTAATCTTCGGTCTGGGCCGCCTCTTCCAAAGCGGTCACCATGGGCATGCCGGCCTTGAGCATGAGTGAGAGATTGTTCAATAACTCCGCCGTGAGGATTCTGGAGAGTTTTCGATGGGGTCTCAAGTCCAGCAGCCGGAACACCCACTGGGCAACCCTGCCCAGCTTTTTGACGTAAAGGGTGACGGCGCCGTTGCGCTCCAAGTGGCTGACCGCCGACATGGTCTCCTTATAAGGCAGTTTGGCAATGCCGGCATTGATCTCCCCTTCGGCGGTGATCAATTTGTAGCGGTAGTAATTCATTGGCAGTAAAGCATCCGTGTCCTGGGAACCAGGCGTTAATTTAATCCCTGGAAGGGGATAAAAAAAATATATGTTGAACAGCAGAATATCGAACAAGGAATGTCGAATTTCGAATTTTGGATTCGCCGCGCTCTGTCATCATAAGATCAAATGACATAATACCTTACTTCTATATTCTGCGGTTCCTTGTTCAATATTCGATATTCCACCGGCCAATCCATTTATCTCTGACCCGGCCCTGAAGACCGAGTTCTTTTTGCTTCAATTCACTTGGTCTGTGGAAAGGCCGGCTTGCCGGATATTGCCCAGAACGCGAATGGCTTCCTCCACCGTAGTAAGGCCCTCTGCAACTTTGCGGGTGGTAACATCAAAGATATCCACAAATCCGTTGTTGGCGGCGGCCTTCTCAATGGCGCTCATTTCGGCATCTTTGTCGATAAACTGGGAG
>JASFER010000099.1:0-19771 GCA_050124755.1 Desulfobacteraceae bacterium | reverse complement strand
ATCACCATCGCTTGCGATGGCTTTTGTGTTAACCTTGCCACCCACCCTGTGCTTGTTGAAAAGCTGCCTAAATCTTGCGAGGACCATTTCACCTGAGGTCGGAATCATCATATCCGGAATTGTCAAAGCCGCGCGCAATCGACAAAACATTCTGTCAGGCATCAAGAAAGCCTCCAAGGACCATTTCGATGGCAATCACCAATAGCTGTTTTTATCAAAGACTTGAAGTCATCTCTCCTATTCACTGAGGGACAAAATCGGGTCAGCGTCGATTTGGACGCCCATGACAACAGGGATTTCCTTGATGATTCTTTTAATGTCACGGCTTATTTGAGATTACTGCAACGGCGTGGCCTTGCATCTTACGAAATTGAATTTCAGTCGCTCATGATTTCCCTTCGTGTATCAGGGTTTCAGTGGTGCCGTTGTGCCTGAAAGTCAATTTGAAGGACTGGCCGTTTAAATCCCATACCTGATGAAACGACCATGCTTCGGATTTGCCGTTTTCCGAATCGACCATGACTTCCACTGTATTGGACATCTTGTCGATCCCATGCACATCGACATGATAGGAATGTCCATCCATCACAAGCGTCTTCGGCTCTTTATCCAAATTGATTTCTATGGGCCCTTTGCCCTGGTCTCTCTGCCATTTGCCGCTAATCTGGGATGCCAGACCCGCCTTGTTGGTACAGCTGACGGCTAATCCAAAAGATAGAAGCAGAAGCAGTGCCAGCAAGCATTTTTTTTGAATGTGAAAACGGTGATCCATGTCAACTCTCCTTTGTTCCTTTTGATTGTTCGTTGCGTTTTATGCATTTATGTGTGCGGCACCAGGTCGATTGCTGATGCTCGGCACAATTCCGAACTAATCGGTAAAAACGGTATCGTGTGGGGGTGCACGTGGCGCAGGCTATGGTACCTGCTGTGGAATTAACACAAGATGGTATTATGGAGGAGATAGAGTGGAAGGTGTTTTTTGATGCGGTCTGTCTTCTCCGGTGTCGTCATGCGTATGATGACGTGTGGGGCGGAAATCGTTTGCGCCTTTGCCTTCCATGTCTGCGGATCGATCTCAATGACTTCCGCGTCATCATTTCGTGACATGTCGAACCGGCCGTATCCGGCTTTTTGGCATAAAGGCTTGCTGACCGCCACTGTCACGTTTTTTCCGGCAACGGCTCTCGAGTGCGGCCGGCCATAAAAACGGCCGCTCCCATTTGTGGATGTCCAGCCATGCGATATTAGAACGGCCATAAAGCATATTGCCTGCAGCAGCAGTACAACTCTGCGCAAGGGTCCCATTTGCGCTGCATTTGCCTTTGTCATCAGCATGGCTTTTCCTGCTTTACCGTTGTCCTTTGACCGGGTTTTTAACTTCTATTTTTGGTCGTCATCGAGTTTGGCCAAGGCCTTTATAAGGCCAAAGGGCGATTGTTGCAAGGCGATCTTTTGGATTGCCGCCATTCTTTTCTCGTCCCGCTCATGCTTTCTCTGTATCCTGTTCTTATAGGCCTGCATGAGGGCCTCCACCAGTTTATCGAAATCATAGGGTTTTTCCAGATACATGAAGGCGCCGAGCTTGGTGCACTCGACGGCCGAGTTCACCGTAGCGTGTCCGGTCAGCATGATGATTTCGATAAATTTATGATTCTCTTTGAGGATTTTGAGAACTTGTGCGCCGTCCATGCCGGGCATCTGCACATCCACCACCGCAACGTCAAAGCCCCCTTCTTCAGCGGCTTCAATGGCCGCGTCGCCATTATCGGCCGTGGTCACGTCGAAACCTTTGATTGTCAGCCGATTGGCTATGGCGTTCAAAAATTTAATTTCATCATCAACCAAAAGGATTTTTACTGTATTCTCCATTTCCATAACGCCCTCCGCGCGTTTAGGTTGAACAAATCAAATACGATGCTCAAAATCGGATTTTGGAAGCACCTTTTCCGTTAACCGCAGTCCTCCCGTCCTGTTGCATCGAGAAACCATCAAGATTGTCCGGCACATCAAGATCCAATCTGTTGTTGAAGCGATCACATTGAATATCGACACCAATCGATCTTGCCATCTTTTCCAGGTGCTCATCCGGAAAAGTTTGAAAGGGCTTGATATCGAACCTGTGAATGGTAATACGCCATACCGAGTCGGACCACCGGCTTATTTCGATTTCAATCTCCGCATCCGGGCCGGAATTTCCATAGCTGAAAGTCAATGCCTGGTAGACAATCGCAGCAAGTATGAAGGGAGATGTGACGACGGTTTCTTTTTCAGTTTTAAGCGTGAGCAGCCGGGTTGTACCTGAGTATGCGAGGTATCCGGCGATGTTGATGACCATTTCCAGTATCTCTTCCAACAACACCGATTCCACAGGTTTATCCACACAATGGGCGAATCGGTTCATCTGCCGGATTGTTTTAAACCCTCTATGGATTTCTTCCATGATGCTGCGTGCACTGGTTTGCAGCAGGTCTGAATCGATGGTCCTCCCATTTGATGCCATATCTGTAATGTCATTGAGCAAGCCTGCGGTTTCCGATATGATGGCCATAATGTTCTTCAACTCATGGGAGATCGACGCGTTGACCTGCCCGAAGAAAGCCAGGCTTTCGTAGCTGAATAATTCTTTGCCGTTTTTCATACATAACCTCATCACGAAAGCATATTTCGGTTGTCAGCCTTCCTGCGTGCCCATGCCTTCTTCATCCTTATCTGAATCAGCGGGATTTTCGACAATGCGATGGAGGGTTTCAATCAGGGTATCGATTTTCAATGGTTTTGGGAGGCATCTGAGCTCAATATTTTCTTCCTTGATACATTCATCGTCGGATCCGTGGCCGGTGAGGAATACGAAGCGGATGTTCGGATCCAATTGGCTTAATCGTCGCTTCAACTCGATCCCCCCGATTCCGGGCATTTTGATATCAAGAACGGCGGCATCGAACCGGTCGCCTGTTTTCAATGCGTTAATCGCCTCTTCGCCGGAAAAGCAAGTCTTTACATGAAATCCCCTCAATTCGAGGCGCTTGCTCAGCATTGACGCGAATTTTTGCTCATCATCTACCAACAATATTTTCATAATTGCGTTTCCCTTCGAGCATTTATCGGCAGCGTCACCGTAAAGGTGGTCCCTTCACCCGGTTTGCTATCCACTGAAATCTCTCCATGCAGTTTTTGAACAAGTCCGAAAGTGATGGAAAGACCAAGCCCCGTGCCGAGGCCCTCTTTTTTTGTCGTAAAAAAGGGATCAAACACTTTTTGAAGGTTTTTCTCTGAAATGCCGCAGCCGTTGTCCCGTATCGACAGTCGAACTTTATCGTTTCCGTCCATTTCAGCCCGAATTTCCAGAAAGCAACCGTTCTCAACGGCCTGAAAGGCGTTGTTGACCAGGTTGAGGACAACCTGTTGCAGTTTCCCGCGATCGGTTTCGATACGTGGAATTGCATCCGGGATATCTACAAAAAGCGTAATGTTTCTATAAGCCGCCTCTTTTTTATGAAAATTCATCACCTCGGCAACGATATGCTTCAAATCGACGGACTGGGAATGCACATCAAGCCGGCGTGCAAAGCTCAGCAACTGCCTCGTAATGATACCGCAGCGATCAACCGCATCCAAAACGGAGTCGATATTCTCCATCAGTTCCTCGTCATGCTGATATTGCTCTTTGATGACGAATAGATCCTTTATATAACCGGCGGTCTCGTTGATAAGGGCCAGCGGATTGTTGATTTCGTGGGCCACGCCGGCCGCCAGCTGTCCGATGGATGCCAGTTGGCAATTCTGCTCCGCCATGACCATGGTCCTGGCTTTTTCGCGATCGGCCTCAAAAATCTTATTGACCATAAAGCTTGAGGTCAAGATTACGACCACAGCAATAACAGCCGCACTTGCTGCGAAAAACCAGTTGATTTGACGGCGAAGATCCAGCCAGACCTTCATCATGCCGGCCTTATGCTTGGCGACCATCAGAATAAAGGAAGTCGGCCCAAACTTTGTTTTGATAGATGCATACCCCAAAACGATTGGCTGGCCTTGCGGGTCCGATGACATCACCGCCTTTGTTTTGTCGGAATGGACCGGAACCGGAATGCCAAAATGGTAGGTGTACCCCTCATAATACTCAGAGGGCGTCTGCAGCAGGCCGTCATCGTTGACAAGGAAAATATCCACATGTGTCCCGGTCTTATAGGAGGACATGGTCTGTATCAATCTCTCCGTTTCCAGGGTGGCCCGCAAAAAAAAGAATTGTCCATCGCGATTGTAAGATTTTACAGCCACAACAATATGGGGAACGTCACGGTAGCCTAAAAAGACTTCGCTGACACAGGCATTGTGCAACTGACATTTCATAAACCACGGTTGTTCGCTGTAATCTTTACCCTCCAGATTAAAGGGACCCGCGTAGGCCACCTGTTTTCCGCTCTGTGAAATCACGCTCAGGTCGGTCAATCCGCCGAATCCCAGTTTAAAGTTCCGCAACACTTCGGAAAGGTATCGAGGTTGGGATAGTTGGACGTAGCCTATTTCCTTGGCCGTGAAAGTCAATGCCGCCAACCGTTCCTCGAAAAAGAAGGTCACCGCCTGCCGGGCATTGGAAGCCAGGCGCTCCGTGCGAAGCAGGGATTCGGTGTCGATGGATTTTTGGACAAGCTGGTAGTAGGTGATCGTCAGGATAACCAGGGGCAAAAGGGCCGTCGCCATCAGGATAAAGATAACCATCCCCCAAGTTTGCCGATGATCCCGGAACGTGAAGTAGGGATTCAAATGCGCATCGTCCTCTGTCTGAAACCTGGGCCATATGGAACCCGCAACCTTTTTGAGCGATCTCATCATAACGCTATCCCACCGCATTTGTTTACGATGTCCATTAGCCGGTCAATATCCAACGGTTTATTCATGAAAGCGTACGCTCCCATTGCCAAGCTTTGCGCCCGGTCCTTTTCAGACCCGTGACCAGTCAGGATGATAACGACTGTCTCGGGGCGCCCTGCTTTTATTTTTTCCAGCACATCCAAACCATACATGTCAGGAAGGCGCAGGTCCAGTATGACCATGGGGATAGGGGTGCGATTGATGATATCAAGGGCCGAACAACCGTCATAGCATGCGTGGCTCGTGAGCCCTCGAAGGGTGAGCCGCCTGGCCAGCATATCTGCGTAGCGTTTTTCATCGTCTACGATTAATATAGCAGCGTGTTTCATAATGCAACTTAAATTTCCATTGACTAGGCATTAAACCTGTTCTATATGGAACACATACAATAATTAGTTTCAAAAGTAAACGCTTTATAAAAGGAATGTGGCTAAATGCTTAACTATCCCATCTTCCGTTTTTATCACTGGTGCCTTGCAATGGTGTTTTTTTTATGGAGCTGTCCAACACTGGCATCGGCTGCTGAAACCATGCCGTTGGACGGTGCGGCCAAACCCTGGTGGTTCTGGCCGCTGATTCTGTTTTTTTTCTGTCTGGTCCTCGGGGTACTGGCGGTCATGGCCGGTGTCGGCGGGGGGGTGCTCTATGTTCCGCTGGTCAGCGGGTTCTTTCCCTTTCACATCGATTTTGTCCGGGGAATCGGATTGATGGTGGCGCTTGCCGGCGCCCTGGCGGCCGGTCCCGGCCTGTTGAGACGCAACCTGGCCAATTTGAGACTGGCGCTGCCGGTGGCATTGATCGCATCCGCATGCTCCATCGCCGGTGCCATGCTCGGCTTGTATCTCTCACGCCTCAATCCCAATCTTATTCAAACCTGCTTGGGAGCGACCATTATCGGGATCTCCATGCTGCTCCTGTTTTCCAAGAACACGGAGAAACCGGTGGTTACCAAACAGGATGCCATAGGTCTGGCGTTGGGACTCAGGGGAGTATACTGGGACGACGGCGCCCGGGAGAGCGTGGAATGGAAAACGCACCGCACCCTTCTGGGACTTTTCATGTTCATCCTTATCGGCCTGTTGGCCGGCATGTTCGGTTTGGGAGCGGGATGGGCCAATGTGCCGGTCCTCAATCTGCTGATGGGCGTTCCTTTAAAGGTGTCGGTTGCCACCAGCAAGTTCCTGCTCTCTATTACCGATACTTCAGCCGCCTGGATCTACCTGAACCGCGGTTGCGTGATCCCCTTGATTGCCGTGCCCTCCATTGTGGGCTTAATGCTCGGCTCGATCCTGGGGGTAAGGATCCTGGCCGTGGCCAAACCCAAATTCATCCGCTACATGGTGATCGTCGTCCTGCTGTTCGCCGGATTGAAAGCTCTGGACAAGGGACTTGGGCTTGGTTTTTTAGGATAAGACCATCCTATCGAATGCGAAGAAAGATTGAGGAGACAGATATGACGACATCAGACAATCCATCGCTCAGGCCGTCAAAGGAGCAGATCATTTACGCCAACCTGTTGCTCATGGGGATGGTCGCTGGTATTATTATCTTGGTGATCACTTACGCTGTTTACCTGACGGGGATTTTACCCTCACATGTAGGGATGGATGTGATTTCGGCCAACTGGGGCAAAGGCATCCACGAATACCTCGAACTGACCCACTCTCCCCATGGGTGGAATTGGCTCTTTTTACTCGGCAAGGGAGATTTTATCAATTTCATCGGCTTTGCCCTTCTGGGGCTGATGACCATCATCTGCTATTTAGTACTCGTGAGGGGCTATCTTCGAAAGAAAAACTGGATATTTGCCGTCATCAGCATTCTTGAGATAATCGTTTTGGCGGTGGCGGCATCCGGCATAATGGGCAGCGGAGGCCATTAAACGGCTGTTTGATGTCGAGGCTGGATCAACTTCGGTAGAAAAAGGTAGAGAATATGAAAAATAAAACTTTAAACATCCTTCTGGTAGACGACAATCCGAAATTCCTTGCTTCCGCGGCTGAGCGAGCAAAGCTTAAAGGGTTCAACGTTTTTACGGCGGAAAACGGGAAATCCGCTCTGGATATTGCCAAGTCAAAGACCATTCATGTGGCGGTGGTCGATCACCAGATGCCGGATATGAACGGGCTGGAGGTCATCACCAAGCTCAAGACAATGAAGCCGGACATCCGGACCATTCTACTGACCGGCCATGGCGACGAAAAACTTAAAGAGGCTACCCAGGCCCTCAATTCAACCTATTTCGGCAAGGATGAGATGGGGCGGTTTTGGGAGTTTCTATCCGACCTGCCCCTGGGCGGCATCAATATATTATTGGTCGACGACAACGAGAATTTTGTCAACGCATTGGCTGAACGCATCCGTTTAAAGGGATATGACCCGTTGGTGGCTTTCAATGGGCGTGAAGCCCTTGAAATAGCCAGGAGCAACAAAATCCAGATGGCGGTGGTCGACTATGAGATGCCCGATATGGAGGGGCTGGTGGTCATCACCAAACTCAAGGAGATCGATCCCTCAATTCACACACTGCTGCTGACCGGCCGCGGTGACGAGAAACTCAGGGAGGCCACCCAGGCGCTCAATTCCCAATATTTCGAAAAAGAGGAGATGAACAAGTTCTGGAGTTTCATCCGCAGAAGCCTGCAAAAACTTGAAAATCACATGGCGGCCGCGGGAATGGCCACCGGCGGAGATCTCGAAGATGCAGTGGATATTGAAACGCATCACGAAAAAAAACGTTGACGGCGTCGGCCCCGAGCCAATCCCGGGTTGGTATTTGAAGTGCCCCCGCACTTGGTGTATAGTTGATCCGCAGATTAGCATTGACGGAGTTCAAATCTCAACATAGCAGGCCGGCGTAACGTTACATGATAGAAAGCATTTCATGACCGCACAGATAAAAAAGGTTCTTCTGGTAGACGACGAAGAAAAGCTGCTCGAATCGATTGCCCGGCGGCTTCGGTTGTTGGGCTTTGAGCCTCTGACGGCCACCAATGGCCTGGCCGCAATTGAACTTGCCAAGCAACACTCCATTGAGCTTGCCATCGTTGATCTCCAGATGCCCGATATGAATGGGCTGGTCACTATCACCAAGCTCAAGGAGATCCACCCCAAGCTGAAGACCATATTGCTCACAGGGCATGGCAATGAAAAGGTAAAGCAAACCACAGAATCGTTAAGCAGCCTCTATTTTGAAAAAGATGAGATGGCGGATTTCTGGCGTTCTATCAAAAAGCTGAACTCCGAAGGCCGTGAAGTGGTGATCAGGCCGACGGGTTTGAGCGAAAGCGCCGGTGAGGGCCCCGGCCTGCCGGCTGCCCGGCAATTCGAAACGTCATCCCCCCGCGATTACGGGGTGCAAGAACATGTGCCCAAGATGCCGTCATCCGGACCGTCGGGACCGGAACCCCCGTTGCGGCCCATCATTGTGGGAGAAACCAGCCCCATGCGGCAGGTGCGCAAATCCATTGAACGCATTGCCCCCTTGGACTGTCCGGTACTGCTTTGTGGTGAACCCGGAACCGGAAAAGAGTTGGCTGCCAGAGCCATTCATGCAGGCAGCGTGCGCTTCCAACGCGGGTTTCTGGCCATTGATTGCACAGCTTTCGACAATGAGCAGATCGTAGCCCAGTTGCTCGGCTATTCGACTGGAAACTTATATGAGGCCATCCGGACCCGAAGCGGCATTTTCAACCAGGCATCATCGGGAACGCTCCTGTTCGACCATGTGGAACGGATGTCCATGGATTTCCAGCAACAACTGCTGCAGCTTTTGGAAAAAGCCGACATTCAAACAGAAGACCGTTCCAAAGCCGCCGGCATGAAGGTCAGAATACTTGCGGCCTCGGAGGTAGACCTTGAGGAGCGAACGCTGAAGGGCGGCTTCAAGCAAGAACTCTTTGATCGTCTTAAGCTTTTTAAACTATTCCTGCCGCCCCTGCGCGAACGCAAGGACGATATTGCTCCTTTATGCAGGTATTTTGTTGATAAATATTGCACCCAATTCAACAAAACGGTGCGTTCTATTTCACGGGATGTGGAGGCGATTCTGGTCAACTACGATTTTCCCGGCAATGTCCGCGAACTTGAGCACATCATCGAACGGGCGGTCATCCTTGTCGAGGGCGATGCCATCGAGTACGAGCATCTGCCGGCTCGCTTTCTGGAAACGCTCAAATCGAACCATGTTGAAAAACCGACGGATTTTGTCTCTCTGGCGGAGTTGGAAACACGCTACATCTTTGAAGTGCTCGAAGCAACCAATGGAAATAAATCCAAAGCGGCCGAAATATTGGGGATCAGCCGTGCCGCACTGTGGCGGAAATTAAAACAGTACAAGACGGAATCTTCCGGTAGATAAACCCTCCAACGCGTCGCTGTCCAAGATCAGTAATTCAGGAGTTATCGGAACTCACAGGGACTGATTCCAAAAAAGAATGACGGTTTCCCTATTCAGTTGAATTTATTCAGTTCTTTCCGCGCCCCTAAGAGAATAGTAACAAATGCCATGAAAAACCATCTTTGCAATTTTCTATAGTTGCCAGAATGTTATAATTTAAGCGCGTATCATCTACTTTTTTCAAATCTTTTTCCGAAACGACTACGGCTATGCGATTATTTGAAGATTGGGCTACGAGTGCTTTTAAATCATCTGCTTTATTAACAGAATTGATGGGACGATTGGCATAATAGATTAGAATTGATGGCGTAAGGCTTTGGAAAGTATAAACCGGGGTGTCGGAAGAAATGTATTGAGTGATCGATCGGCCGACTCGGGCTCTGTTCCATCGTTTGATGGGATGCCCCATGCCGGTGAGTGTAAGTGTGCTTAGCAAAATAATGAAACAAAACGCAATCGCCAAAAAATCCAAACGGTATCGATGAATTCTTAGAAGGCCATCAAATTTACCAATGATCGTTACCGCTCCATAAAGGCCAGCCAATAAAAAAAGTGCAAGGGTGCATTGGACTGGATGAATAGGGGCAAAGCGTTCAACTCCTTGATAGACCCAAAGATAAATAATACATCCTGCCGCAAGAAAAATATGACCCGGGACGATCCAGCTTCGGAAAGTCTGATGTTGCGTCTTGGTTCCAAAAAACCGTCGAACCGCAAAAGCCATCCAAACACATGCCAAACTCATAAAGGGCAAGATATAGTGCAGCCGTTTACGTCCGCCAAACCCCAACATCAAAAAAGAAATTAGAATCACGATGCCAATTTGACGAGCACCCGCGTTCATCCGGCGAAATTTGAATACGAGAAGCAGCATGGTGGGCCATAGCATCATCCACGGTATCAATAATTGCCATCCGCTATAGTAAAAAAAAGGATGGAATACGTTTAAAAAGTTGAGTTCATAACGTGCTCCTGTCAACTGAGAGCCACCCAGCGTATCCCAACCGATTTTATATCCCAACAATATCCACCAAGGCGCGGCAATCGCTATCAGCAAAACTGATCCGGTCACGGGACGGATCAAACGTAACGCCCGTCTGTAATCCGTGCGGGCAAAAACTAAAATAAACGCGACCAGCATTACCAACGGTATATGAGGACCTTTGGTCAGCGTTGCAGCCCCCATCGCCGCCCACATCCCCCATGCGGCCCATTTTTGTCCGGTTTTACCGCGCCAAACTTGTAAAAAAAGCGCTGTTTGTAACGTACAAAACAGCGTGTATAACATTTCAGGACGGGCGCTGTGTGTAAATACGGAAAAACCCGTGTTGGACAAGGCTAAAATACCGGCAATCAGACCAATTGATCGTCCCCAAAGCCGCCAACCGATAAAAATTGTCAACGCAACCATGGCGACACCGGCTAAAGCCGATGGGAGTCTGCCATGCCACGGAAGAAAATCTTTGGCTCCCAAAATGCGTACAAAGCCCGCTGTTGCCCAATAGCTGAGCGGGGGTTTATTCAGACGCAAATTCCCGCCAAGTGTAGGTACAATCCAATCGTTTCGATGGGACATTTCTTTGGCGGTCTGAACGACAAAAGCCTCATGCGATCCTAACGGCACCTTGTTTAAACCACTGAAGGCTACCCAGATTGCAAGTAAAAGGATAAAAAATATTCCCACTTTAAAAGTTGCCGGCTTAGAAAAGGATAGTATTCTATTTGCAATACTGATCATCACTTGAATACTCTTGCTAAACGTTCTCGGCTCGTCTCTTTTTCGGCAACGCAGGCACGACGACCGGCCTCAAGAGCACCAAGAGAAGCATGAATATCAGAACGTCGATAAGGATGATCAAAGCCTTGTGCTTGGCCATCCACGGCCATACCTCGACAATCGCCAGTTTCTCGAGACGATCCTCCAAATCGTTAACTTTCTGCACATAAACAAACTTCTCAGTCACAAAATCCTTTCCAACCCGTATCACCAAGGCGTGGTGGAACTGCCGCCCCTTTACTTCCTTAAGAGGTGCGCCACCGCCCCCGGATACAATGTAGGTGGTATCTCGCAACCTGGTCCTGGCATACCCGTGGTAGTCACCGGCGAATACGTAGTCGACGCCCACTTTGTCGAATAGCTGAACGATCTGCCCATGCTCCGGAAAGCTGCGCGCCACAAAGTCCGAGGAAATGGGTGGCGGAATGTGCATGAACACGAAACGATGGCGGTATTTCTCCTGAGGCACCCCGATGAACCCTCTGAGAAACCGGATGCTTTCCTCATTGGAAAAAGGTGCAGGCAGAATCCGCAACACGATGAACAGGCACTGCTGATACTCAAAGCTGAAGATGCTCGGACCGTATTCCTGCTCGAACCGACGAACAGGAAAGCGGTCAATGCGGACGTCGTGGTTGCCGACAACGTAGAACACGGGATACGGCAGGGCGTACTCTTGTGCGCACTCCGCGCGGAAGTATCTGTGGTATTTTTCGCTTCCGTTATAGGCGATGTCGCCTAAGAGAACCGCAAAATCAAGGGGCCTCCCTCTTAAGTCTTCTGCGATGCGCTCGAATGTTGCACCACTCCTGGCATCTCCAACGACCGCGAATGAAAACGCATCCTTCTCGCTCTGGCCTTCCAGAACCGCTCTATTCGCCGGGAAGTTGCCGAAGAGAGGGGGCAAGGGTGAGTGGCCCTCTCTCTGCACCACGATGGCGTATCCCTGTAATGTCAGCGCCGCTCCAAGGATGATCGCCGCCACCATCCAAAGCAGGCGCCCCCCCATCTTACCCCACATCTTACCCCACACCTTATTGGTTTGGTTCTTTGCGTCTTTGTTCATGCTTTTAACTCTGTTTCTTTGGTTCAACTCATCAATTTCCCGTAAAAATGCAGCGTCATTTAGACAGTGTTTCAGATTCAGTTGCTCGAGGAAGCGTCACTGTGAAAGTGGTGCCTTCTCCGAACCGGCTGGCAACATCGATGACACCACCATGGGTGGCGACAATGGCTTTGGACAGGCTCAGTCCCAGTCCGCTTCCGTAAGCGGCCCGGCTGCGGTCGCAGCGATAAAATTTATCAAAAATATGCGGCAAGTCCTTTTCTGAAATACCAATGCCCGAATCCTGCAGGCGGACAATCACATGCTCATCTTGAGTCAGAGTGGAAATGGAGACCTTGCCTCCGGCGGGAGTGTATTTCAGTGCATTGTCCAGCAGATTGCTCACCAACCGCTGCAGCATGCGCGCATCGGCCATGACCAAGCCTCCGCCGGCCGAGGCGTTGGTCATATCAATGCCTTTTTCCTCGGCCACCGGCATGAACAGATCGCAGGCATTAAGGATCACCTGGGCCATATCGACCGGACGGCGCTTGGGTCCGTCCATGCCCGCTTCGGCCTCGGCAATGTCCAGCATGGTATTGATCATCCCCAGCAGGCGGTCGCATTCTTCAATCATACCGGCAGCGGCAACCTTGCCCTCCTCTGCTGATATGTCACTGGTCAGCGCCATCTCGGCCGCACCCCGTATCCTGGCCAGGGGACTGCGCAGATCGTGGGCGATGTTGTTGTTCATCTCTTTCATTTCGCGGAAAAGCGTATTAATGCGGTCCAGCATGGTGTTGAAGGCCGATGCCAGCAAGGTGACTTCAGCTTCCTGGTCCTTGACGGTGACCCGGCGCTCAAAGGCCCCTTTTGATATTTCAAGTGCGGCGCGCGTTACCTCCGCCACACCGGATAAAGCCCTTTTGGCCATAAACCAGCCGCACATAGCGGCCAGAAGGGTTGCGCCAAACATCAGGGGTATAAAAACATCGCGTAAAATTTCCAGAAAGGCCTCGTCCTCTTCCAGGGATTGCCCGAATTGAAGAATCAGGCTGTTGCCGACATGCCCGCTGATCACCCGCACAGGATAGGATTGACCGGACAAGTGAAACGTTTCAAAAACATGCCTGGCGTCACTAGATAGCAAACGCGCCGCGCTGTGTACGGCCGGCGGCAGACCATTCCAGGCGGACATATCCGTGGACATGAGTTCCTTTCCCTCCCGGGAAAGGATCCGCAGAAAGATTTTATCAGCGCCTTCGGACCCGACCTCCCAAAGCATTCCCGCTCGAAGCTTTTCCAGCCCGCCGGCCGCCTGGATCATGGTAAACTCTTTGATTTCGGCTTTCAGCGAATGGTCCCTGCGCTCATAAACCAGGCTGTGTATCAATAGATAAATGATGGCAAACGCGACCAGGACGGAAGCGCCATAGAGTGCCGAATACCAGAGCGTCAGCTTCAGGGCCAGTGTCCCTTTGAACCTAATTGTCTTCTTTAATGACATACCCTGCACCGTAAACCGTGTGGATCAGCTTACGATCGAAGCCTTTATCCACTCGTTCCCGCAAGCGGCAGATCCGCACCTCAACCACATTGGTCAGGGGATCAAAATTATGGTCCCACACATGTTCCATAATCATGGTTTTGGACACCACCCTTCCGGCATTGCGCATGAGATACTCCAGCAGGGCAAAGTCGAGGGGCTGCAGATCAATTTTTTGCTCTCCCCGCCGCACCTCATGTCTCACCAGGTCCATGACCAGCGGACCGATAGTAAGGCGGGTGGGCTCCGACTGACCGCTGGACCGTCTGATCAGCGCCTGCACACGGGCCAGCAACTCGGTGAAGGCAAATGGTTTGACCAGGTAATCGTCGCTTCCTGTTTCAAGTCCCTTGATACGGTCGTCCACAGTGCGTTTGGCGCTTAAAATGATGATGGGTGTGGCCGGACCTCTATCCCGGCGCAAGGCTTCAACCATGCTGAGCCCGTCCATTTTCGGCATCATGATATCCACCACGGCGGCGTCATAGTCCGCATTCAGGGCCATCATAAGCCCGTCCTCGCCGTCCGCGGCGTGGTCCACCGCAAAACCGGCGGATTTGAACCCTTTGATGATAAAAGCGGCCAGTTTGAGATCGTCCTCAACCAAAAGAACGCGCATGTTTGTGGCTCCCGATTCAATGTGATTCACTTACTAGCTGTTGAAAAAAGCCGGTTGGAATACAATGGCAGAATCTCTTCGGTCATGTCAAACAGCAAAAGCGGATGATCGGGGCGGGATCTGCACTTGGACCGCTTCGGCCGGCGCCACCGGTGTTTTAATGGGATTGAAAGCCGGCATTACCTCAGCGCCGATAACAATTTCAACCATGATCGGCCGCCAGCGATGTTTTCGTCTGATAATGAATCAACCATTTGCGCAGTACCATGGTGGCCCCCAAAAGTGCGAAACCGATCAGGATTTGAAATAGATTACCGTGAAACCCGCCGTTGCCGAAAGCTGCGAAGACAATGGTATACGGCAAAAAACCAATCAACGAGGCCCAGGTGAAAGGCGCAAACCCGATATGACAGCTGCCGCTGATCAGACTGGTCAGGCTGGCATTGGAAAATGGGAACAACCGCAGGTACAACACCCACCAAAAGGCGTTGGCTTGCAGCCCCGACCGCCAAAGGGCCAGTTTACCCCCTGCCCGCCGCCGGACCACGGCACTCAGAAAAACGCTGCCCATCCAGAAAAGCGCCGATGCCCCGAGAATCGATGCGAGTATGGCCGCCACGATTCCCCACCCCAGGCCGAATACCGCGCCGCTGGCAGCACTGAACCAGATGCGGGGCAGGCCCAGACTGATCAACAGCCCGCCGGCTAAAACAAAACCGGCAAATCCTGCCAGCCGGTGCCAAAGAGACGGATCATGGGCCATCACAAGGGCCCATTGCCTTACCGTTTGGATATACTGGTGAGTTTCTCCAAACCTGATCCAAAACGCCAATCCCAGAAAAAGAAGGCCGGCCAGGCAGAGGCCCAGCAAATCACCGACAACTTCCGATTTCTTGTCTTTCGGCATCACGCGGAACAAGCCTTATCCTTTGATATGGGGTGGGAGCATAATGATAAGGCGGTGTTTTGATGCTCAGTAACAGCATACCGCAAAAACCTTTTTTTCACCCAATAGACACCCAGAAGGTCAATCAGACCAGCGAACAATCGGCTGCGAATCCCGCCGCCGTAACGACTCTCGCCCGCCATACGCGGCCGGTGCCGAACCGGCAGTTCCGAAACCGAGCATCCGGCCATCTGAACAAGGGCGGGAAAAAAACGGTGCGCATTTTTGAAAAAACAGATCCTTTCCAGGCAGGTGCGACGAAATACACGCAGGGAACATCCCACATCGGAAATGCCGTCGTTTAAAACGGCAGCGCGTATCCGGTTGGCAATACGACTGGAAATTTTTCGGATCGACGAATCGGAACGTTTTTGGCGAATGCCGCACATCATGTTCACCCGCTGATCCGCCATGGCCTGCAACAGGATCGGAAAATCACGGGGGTCGTTTTGCCCGTCACCGTCCATGGTGCCGATAACTTCACCGCGCGCCGCTCGAAATCCGGCGTCCATGGCAGCCGACTGTCCGCTGTTGGGATGAAGGTGTATCGCCCGAAAATGGCTGAAGCGGGCAGCCATTGCATTCATCAATTCCCCCGTCCGGTCTGTGGAACCGTCATTGACCATGATCAGTTCCCACCGTCCCGAAAGTCCGGGCGACAAGACCGCATTCACCTCCGTGCACACGTCGCAGACGCACGCTTGCTCATTATAAAAGGGAATGACGACACTTAATAGAGGGAGGTTTGATTCCAATCTTATCTCCAGCCTGGTTGCTATAGAATTAATTCCTGCGACCCGGCAATTAACGGTTAATCCATCCATGCCGGATGGACTGGATGACTATAACCGGCAAATATTGCACAACACTTTCAAAAAAATTAAGATTTCGTAATATTTTGGCTGAAGGTAGATTGGTGCCGCCGATGGCGTCTCTTCATGCAGGCAGAGCAGGAATAAAGCGCAAGGAATCTCAACCCCCTTAATCTTACGGAATGATTTTTGATAATAATTTTCTTTTCCCAATAATAATCACAACGTCTCCGGCAATAATGCTAAGAGATACAGACCAACAACTTAAATCAAAAAAAGCAACTGCGTTATATCGGCTTATGTGATGATGGCCGGTTACGGCAATATGGCAATGGTGGGGTACAATCCGGCCAGATCGCCGTCGGGATAGGGCTGAATGGTGTTAAAGGAGATGTTCTGATTCTTTTGGGCGTGCCCCTTGTTGTTCATACCGTCGAAAAAGGCACCGTTGGCTTCGAGGATATGGTGGATACGATCACGGAAAACACCCACAAAACTTTCCCCGCTGCCCTCGAAAAACATATCGCCTTTGATCAGGCTGTCATTGATTTTGGTCATTTCCTCGAGGGAAATGCTATTGTTTTCGAGCTCCTGCGGGTTGGTTACCAGTCCCCAAACCAGATGGCCCTCGGGAATGGTCAGGGGCGCTTTGATGTCAATGATGGTGTGGGGCATAATGACGCTCTCTTTGCCGATGGTCAGTTTCACATTCGGTCGCCCGCGCAAAAAGCTGTTAAAGCCGACAAAAACATTTTGCCCCAGATCGGCTTCGATAATCTTGGCACCGTGGGCCGTCACATTGAAGCCCTCGAGACGCGAATTGATGATATAGCAATTTTCCTGGGCGTTGGCGCCTTCGCCCATCCAGGCGTTGTGCAAAAACGCGCGCTGGGCCACTAATACGTTGTCGCTGATATGGGTCTTGGGTTTGATCACGGCGTAACGGTCCACCGAAGCGGAGCTGGGCACCTTTACGGGCAGATCAAGGTTGACCACGTCAAATACGGGCTGGAAAGCCTCTTTGCGGTCCTCCAGAAAGTCCACAAAAAGTCCCTGGGGCGGCGCGCCGGCTGAAAAATGGATGTAGCCGCTCAATCGGCTCCGGGGGTAGCGGTACAGAAAATTGAACACACCCGGGCTGCGCACCCATACAGTGCCCGGATCAATTTTGAGATGACCGATTTCGCCGGCCTGAACATAGGAATAAGTTCCGATAACGCAATCATTGGTGGTGGTGAGATCCACGGTGGCAAAGGGCCCCAAAAAACTGCCGTCCATTGGTGAGCCGTGGATGTTGGCATAATGAGTTGACACAGTATTGGAAATGAAAAACTTTTCCAGTGTCTCGGGGTCATGGGAAAAATTGTGGACCAGGGTTTTGATCAAAAAACTGTCGCGGATGTCAATACCCTCGTTTTCGGTCACCGCAATTTCCATGTCTTGATATTTGAACAAATCACCTTTTTTTTTCAATTCATCGCCGCGAATATCGCTTTTGTAGAGCATGGAGCTGGTGGTGCGGCATTTGCCCAAAAAATAGCTGCCCGCCAAACTTGAGCGCCTGAAATTGAAATTGAGGGTATGTTGGGGGGTAACCCCGTAAAAGGCGTAGAATTTGCTCATCTGATGCATGGGTATGAGATCTTTTACCAAAGGGGTGACATCAAAGTTGAGCTCACGCAGATTGATGTTCACCCTCTGAATGATCCTGGCAAAAAGATTATCCAACGCTTTCATTGCATATCCTCATTATAGAGTGGCTTCACACTCTTTCATGGTATGGAAAACGGCAGCAAATACATCGGACAACCGCAAAATGCCGATTATTTCCTTTTTGTTGTCCGTCACCAGCAACGAGAAGAGGTTCTCCAGAATCAGGTGGTGGATGGCCGTATCCAGCCTGGCATCCTGGTCGATATATTCCCCCTCCAAAAAGGTTTGCATACAATCTTCCACTTTGTGTCGAAGCGCCCCTGTGCATAGATCTTTAAACGATGCCCCCTGCAATCGCCTCTGTTTATAAACGTTTCGAACGAATTTACCACTGAAGCTGAAATCCATCAGCTCTTTTACGCCTTCAAGGCTTTCGTCCTTGGGCTCCAGTACACGCAGCACGTCCACCTGACTGATTTTGCCGACAACCTGGTTCTCTTTGTTCAAGACCAGGATGCCCCGGTGCCGGTATTTGGTGTGATCAAACTCCTCCTGGGCCCTCTCAAGGGCCATCACGGCTTCAAACAGCGTCGATCCTTCCGGCACGGTGGCATACTCGGACAACGGCACCATCAGGTCTTTAACCGTAAACTGTGTCATGCCCCACCTCCGCCAGATGAATGTAACATATAGTTATATTTCATTATTTGTACAATTTCCTTCACCTAAGTGCTCAGGAAAAGAATAAGAAAAGAAATATATCGAATCAAGCAAAGATTTTCAAGTGATCAGATCCCTCGCCAGCAATTCCCGGTAAACATTTTAATGCCTCCCATGGGCGGATTTTAGACAATCTAAAGTTTGCCGCCGATGTGCCGATTACAATTGAGATGGCTTCCTGCATTGGAGTAGCTGAATGAGATTTAAAACCATACGAAAACACGTCTTAATAACGGCCATGACCGTTGTGATGATGCTCATCGGCATTGGCCTGGGAAGCTACCTCGGATATGCACGCGGGTATCGGCATGGGCAGAAGGTCACCAATGCCTGGTGGATCGAAAAGCAAAGCCGATACTATGATTCCTATGAAGTGGAAAAAAAACGGCGGGACCGCGGTTTCAATGCGTTCTGACGCTGCTCCAATTTTGTAATCTCCAATGCAAAAAACGTAATCCATCATATTCCAATCCACTCAACGGTTTAATTATTTAAATAAATTACAATATGTTATATTTTCGGTACATTGATTGCATTGAACTGGCCATGGTTCGCAACGGCCATATGGATGTGCAGTTGCTTCGCGGATCCCACACTGATCTCACGTCACCTCGAATCAAATGACAACTCAATAGACACACGACACCATTTCAATGGGACGGATAGGCGCTGTGCGCGGTTTGAACCGTTACCGTCCGGTACGCTGGCGGCACGCTCTCTGTGTGTGCCGATGTCGTGCCGCCAGCAACGGTTTCAGCCCCATTATGCCCGGTGCGAGCGGATTGACATTCACCACATTAGAGGAGGTTTAACATGAAGAAAGTTGCTTGTCTAGTTGTTATGCTCGGTTTGGTGTTTTGCTTTGCCGCCCAGGGGTGGGCTGCCGAAGGCGCCACAGCCGAGGAGGTCATCACCAAATGCCATGAAGCCGCCAATATGGTCAAAGACAAGGGCATCGATGCAGCCATCATCTCCATTGGCGACAAGAAAGGCCCGTTTGTCTGGAAAGACACCTATGTCTTTCTCATGAATATGGACGGTAAGATGCTGGCCCATCCCATCAAACCCGAATTGACCCAAAGGGACAACCTCATCCAGGTTAAAGATACGGCCGGCAAACCACTTTTTCTCGAATTCGTGGAGTTGGCCAACAGCAAAGGCAAAGGGTGGGTAGACTACATGTGGCCCAAACCCGGTCAGGAAAAGCCTGCCCCTAAGAGCAGCTATATTTACCGTGTGAAAGACACCCAATACTTCGTTGGTGCCGGAATCTATAAATAGTCCTTACAGCGCGAGAGCCTTGGGACGCTGCCCCCCACAACCATTAACTCCCTCCCCCTTGACGGGGGAGGGAGTTAAGCATCCGGTTTCAAAAAACTCTG